>JBGPBW010000234.1:0-7617 GCA_041481385.1 Puia sp. | reverse complement strand
TAATTATTAATGATTAACGATTATTGGCAGGGCCAGATAATTGATAGAAAGATGAATCAACGACCGCAAGCAATTAATAATTAATAACTAATAATTAATAATTAACCGAAAATACCGAATCTTTAATTACAATGACAGCTCCATTCCACCCCCAGTTCAATACAGGTGATGATAACCAGTTTATCAGGTTCGGGTGCGACGACGATGCGCAGGTGCTGTTGCTCCGCTGTATATCCTTCCACAGCCCATTTGGGATCAGGCTTTCCCTCCGGTTCACTTTTTGAATAATTGATATGACCTTCATCCAGGATTTCCTGAATTTCTTTTGATGTGATGTGGCGGCAGTCCATCCGGCAACGGGCATGACGGGTAAAGACCAGACGGCTGTGCACATCAAAAGGCAGATGGCCGGTCTCACCAGCCTGTTGAACTTCTTTCCTGGATCCAGGTGAATGACAGCTGATAATCAGGAAAAAAAACAATAAAACACGGGTGAATGGCCGCATGGGGTTAAAGTTACAAGGAGAAACTCCCAATTGGACGAATACCACCTGAATAAACAGGAATGAACTTATCTTTGCGGCGCATGACAGACTCAAAAACCGTTGCATTTCATACCCTGGGCTGCAAGCTCAATTTTTCTGAAACTTCTTCCATTTCCCGACTGATGGAAAAAGAAGGTTTTGAAAAAAAACCTTTTGAGGGACTGGCAGATATTTATGTGATCAACACCTGTTCCGTAACCGAAAATGCGGATAAGGAATGCCGTTATCTTGTCCGTCAGATTCAGAGGAAGTCCCCGGAAAGTTTTGTGGTCATCACGGGTTGTTATGCACAGCTCAAACCCAAAGAGATCGCGGAGATCCCGGGTGTTGACCTGGTGCTGGGCGCCGCGGAAAAATTCAATATGGCCACCCATATCCGTGAACTCGTAAAAGGAGACCAGGCAAAAATCTGCAGTTGTGATATTGACCAGGTACTGGATTTTCATGCAGGCTATTCTTTCAACGACCGCACCCGGGCTTTTTTGAAAGTGCAGGATGGCTGTGACTATTCCTGCAGTTTTTGCACTATTCCCCTCGCACGCGGCAAAAGCCGCAGCGACAGTCTCCAACATGTTATAGAGAATGTGCATGAACTTGCAGCAAAAGGAATTCAGGAAATTGTGCTGACCGGTGTGAACCTCGGAGATTTTGGAAATGAGGATACAGAATCTAAAAGAAAAACCAGCGATTTTTTTGCACTCGCGCTGGCGCTGGACCAGATAAAAGAAATGCCTCGTTTCCGCATTTCATCCATCGAACCCAACCTGCTCAATAACGATATCATTGAACTCGTCGCCAAAAGCGATCGCTTCATGCCCCATTTTCATGTGCCCCTGCAGAGTGGCAGTAATAAAATCCTGTCCGGAATGCGCAGACGTTACAAGAGAGAACTCTATGCTGACCGTGTAGCCAGGATCAAAACGCTGATGCCCCATGCGGCAATCGGCGCGGATGTGATTGTAGGATTTCCCGGAGAAACAGATGAGGATTTTGAAGAGACCCGTAAATTCCTTCATAGTCTCGACCTCTCCTACCTGCATGTCTTCACCTATTCTGAAAGAGAAAATACCCGGGCGATCGATATGAAACCCGTGGTTCCGATGAATATCCGTCATGAAAGAAATAAAATACTTCGTAATCTTTCTTTTAAGAAATTGCAATTCTTCACGGCACAACATGCCGGGCAAACCCGCAAAGTCCTCTTCGAACGCAGCCGCGACAAAGCCATGATGGAAGGTTATACTGACAATTATATCAAGGTAGCCGTTCCATTCCGGCAGCAATGGGTGAATAAGATTGTGGATTGGACGCTGTAGTTGGCAGTTGGCGGTTGGCAGTTGGCAGATCTCAATTGACAATTCTGCTAGTGTAAAGCCCTGACAGTAATAGCCACCGCCATAACGGCTTGCAACAAAAACACCACGGTTCTAATCCAATTGGTGTTGATGAGTTTGGTAATTTTTTCGGCATCATAACCGGTGACTGCCATTTCCCCCTGTAGTTTTCTCTGCCAGGTGAATGTTGAAATCAATGCAATGATATTCAGGAGTAAAAAAAACATCACGGTGAATAAAGGAAGAAAATCCGGTTTCATAAAAATCATAACGATATTCATCAGCAATAATAACATAGCAGGGATAATCGAAGGAAATTTGGCCGCGTCGTTATTAGCCTGCATATAATTCCTGAAATGCTCCTTACCGACTGATGGATAGATTCCATAGTGCTGAATTTGCAGCGTGACCATATTTCCTGCAGCGAAAACGGCCAGGAACAAATAGACTCCATAAATAATTAAGGCCATGACTAATATTTTACTGTTGCAATCCATTGCCTGAAATCCATCAAATGGGGAAGATCTTCATTGTATTTCCCCTTAGCCCAGAAAGGCCTCCCCTTATTTTTATTGAGCCAGTCAAACATCTTATAGAGATTCTTTCCCATGATCAGCCGGGTCAGAAACAACGGCAATTGCTGGTATTTTATTTCCTTGCCCAATACTTCAGAAAAAATGGCAGCAATCTCATCCAAGTTCATTTCTGCAGCGATCAATGAAATGGTTTTACCCATAAATTTTTCCGGGCTTTGAAAAATAGCCGAACTCACCATTCCAATATCCTGTACACTCAAAAAAGGTTGTAAAATATTCCTGTCGATCGGAGAACCCAGTTTTCCTTTTAGTATTCTTTTCTTCACAGCAGGAATCTGGAAGTTTTCAAAAAAAGAAGCTGGTCGTAAAATGCAAAAAGGCAATCCCAATTGCCTGATATGATTTTCAATCGTAAACTTACTTTCCCAAATGGGAATACCGGTATGCAGGTCCGCACCCAATACGGAAGAGTACAAAAAAAACTCCATCCCCAGAGATTTAGCGAGATTAGCCAGGGCGATGCCCTGCTTTATTTCTTTATCGGTGCCATTGGCGAATGTCTGCACGCTGAATATGCCGTTTACATCGCGCAACTGATCAGCAAAACCCTCTGGCTTATTTAAATCTCCCTGGACGATCTCAACATTCAAATTTTTTAACCTGGTCGCCTCAGGAGAGGAGGCAGTTCTAGTGAGTGCTTTAACTTCAAAACCATTTTTAACCAGGCTCCTGACTACGACTCCGCCCTGATTGCCGGTTGCACCGGTTACTAAAATCTTACTCCGTTGTTGCATTGCCCGCCACCCGTTTCATCCAAGGTAAGCTTAAATAAACTAAGCCAGTTCCAACGATTTGTTCACCAAAGGTTTTACGCGGTCGCCAATAATCTCTATTGATTGCATCAGTTTTTCATGTGGCAGTTCAGCACTATCCATTTGGAACGTGAGCCGGGAAATGCCGCCGAGTGCATCGGAATGCCGGAGAATTTTTTCTGCTATTTCTTCCGGGCCACCAACCAATAATGCGCCACGGTCGCCCATCTGGGCTTCGAACCTGCCCCTGGTCATTGCCGGCCACCCGCGTTCCCTACCCACTTTGGTCATAGACTCTGCATAACCCGGATAAAAATCGTCAATGGCTTCTTTCGAAGTATTTGCAACATATCCCAGAGAATGTATCCCGACTTTGAGTTGCTCCGGTTTAAAGCCCGCTCTTTTTCCTGCTTCACGATAGAGATCCACCAACGGACGAAACTGATGGGTCTCGCCACCAATGATGGCCACCATCAACGGCAAACCAAGACTGCCTGCGCGAATAAAGGATTCCGGTGTGCCACCAACACCAACCCATATGGGTAAACGATCCTGTAGTGGTCTTGGATAAACCGGTTGATGTTTTAGCGCCGGACGGAATTTACCCGACCAGTCTACAAATTCGTTGTCGCGGATCTTCAATAAGAGATCAAGTTTTTCTGCAAATAATGCATCATAGTCCTGCAGGTTATAGCCAAACAATGGAAAAGCTTCTATGAATGAACCGCGTCCTGCCACCATCTCGGCTCTTCCGCGGGAAATCAGATCCAGTGTTGCAAAGTTTTGAAATACCCTCACCGGGTCGGCAGCACTCAGCACAGTCACCGCACTGGTCAGTCGTATACGATTTGTTCTTGCAGCAGCAGCAGCCAGAATGAGCGTTGGCGCAGAATCAAGAAATCCTTTGCGGTGATGTTCACCGATCCCAAATACATCAAGGCCTGCCTGATCTGCATGTTCTATTCTGTCGAGCAGCTGCACCATCGCATCCGCATCGTTTATAACCTTATTTGTGTTGCCGCTGAACATCGCAGCAAAACTATCAACACCTATTTCCATACATGTAATTTTTAAATTATACTCCCACACTTCCACACTTCCACACTTCCACACTTTCCTAAGCTACCATCCGTTCAATCGCTGTTTCTATCGCTTTGTCTTTGATCTGCGGCATAGACGTTCCCTCAGCCCTCACGACGGCAACATCAGTCAATCCGATAAATCCAAGAACGGTTTGCAGATAGGGCGTAACAAAATCATAAGGTTTCATCAGTCCTTCTGAATAAATTCCTCCTGATGCCACAGCCAGATACACTTTCTTACCCTGCACCAACCCTTTCGGACCTTTTTCATCATATTTAAAAGTAACTCCGGCACGCGCGATATGGTCGATCCAGGCCTTCAGGGTTGACGGTACACTGAAATTATACATGGGCGCTCCTATCACCAGGATATCTGCATCCATAATTTCCTGTATTGCTTCATCAGAATGTTTAACCGCTTCAATGTTTTGGGGCGTGCGCTTTTCCGGCGCCGTATAGAACGAACTGATCTGCGCTTCCTCCAGGTGCGGGAACTGTTTGTTGACCAACACATTTTCCTTAACAATACTATCAGGATAAGTTTCCTTTAGCTTTTCAATAATGGAATTGCCCAGCCTGATACTGTAAGAGGCTTCACCCCTGGGACTCGATATAATATGCAATATTTTTTTCATCATGTTTTTTTTGTACCACAAAACTATGTATATTTACTTACTATTTGTTAGTACTATACTAAAGGATAGTAGTAACCTTTTGGTTAGTTGTAAATAAAGAATGATGAAAATCAATACGGTAGAAAAAAGCGAAGGCGGACACAAAACCTGCGGCGCGCGACTGGCAGCCATCGAAGACACTTTATACGTTATCGGGGGCAAATGGAAACTAAAAGTCATTATTGCCCTAAAGGAAGAAGGACCCATGCGCTTCAACGAAATGCAAAGAACGATCACCGGTATTTCAGCCCGGGTGCTGTCGAATGAACTGAAAGAACTGGAAATGAATGGTTTTGTAAAAAGAAAAGTATATACCTCCACTCCCGTCGTGATCGAATATGAACTGACCGGTTACAGCAATACGCTCGATCGCGTTCTTCAGTCAATGATTGAATGGGGAGTAATGCATAGGAGTAAGATTAGAGGCGATGCTAAGAAAAGGAGACTGACAGTAGTTGGCAGTTGACAGTTGGCGGTTGGTAGACTTATAAATAATTATCAAGAGTAAATGCATTAACTTAATTCGTTTATCATTTACTGCCAACCGCCAACTGCCAACTTATTTTATTCTGATCTTAAACTCACAACCGGATTACCAAGCGCCGCTTTTATCGCCTGAAAACTGATCGTGATCGCTGCGATCGCTAAGGAAATTCCCACAGCGATCAGAAAAATGCCTTTGCCAATATCAATATGATACGCGAAGTTTTCAAGCCAGTTATGCATAAAATAATATCCTACCGGAATTGCTATAAGGAAGGCAAGGAAAATGAGAAATATAAATTCCTTTGCAAAAAGGCTCGTGATGTCAAAGAGCGTTGCACCCAACACTTTCCTTATACCCACTTCCTTGGTTCGCTGAACAGCCGCAAATGCCACGAGTCCGTATAATCCGAGACAACCGATCAGGATGGCCAGGGAAGAAAATAATTTGAATGCCGTGTACACTTTGGCTTCCTGCCGGTACCAGCTGGCAATATGGTCATCGATGAATTCATATGCAAACACATTATTGGGAAATAAAGCCGACCAGGTTTTATCAATATGTGCCAGAGTTTGATGCACAGAACCGGGTTTAATCCGCACACTGACCATATAGAAATTATCCGGACGATAAACCAGTACACAGGATCTTCTCTTTTTATGTTTTGATTCGCTCTGGAAATCCTGCACCACACCGATGATATAGGAATGCTCTTCTCCGCCCAGGTTGATATATTGTCCAATGGCATCCGCCGGATTTTGGATACCCAGTTTAAACATCATCGTCTCGTTGATCACTATCTTGTTGGTGCTGTCCTTCTCATGTTTTCTGCTTATTTTTTCCCCGGCCAGCATCTTCAACCCAAACATATCGGTATAATGTTCGTCCACAAATTTTAATTCTGTAACATCATCCTTAGTTATGCCGCGCTGCAGACAGGAAAAACTGGTCGCATTGGTGAAATATACCGGTGCGCCGGACGACAGGCTGATATCGGAGAGTCCCGGTTCCGTCTGTAATTGTTGCTTTAGAATATCTTTTTTAGATTGATCAGGAATCTGGAAACTGACAACGGCTTCCTTATTGAATCCAAGATCCTCGTCCTGGAAAAACTTCATCTGATGAGCCACTACCAGGGTTCCGACGATCAGGATCTGGGAAATGGCAAACTGAACCAACACCAGTCCCTTCCGTAAATTGAATCCGCGGAATGACATGCTCGTTTTTCGTTTCAACGAATCCACGGGATTAAATGCAGATTGCACAAAGGCAGGATAAAGTCCCGCCACTAAAATGATTCCAATCGCTATCCCGGCAACTCCGGCAATCACCCTAGGTTCACCAAGCTGATGCATATCGATTTTGATATCGAGCCATTTTGAAATTTCCGGCATCGCAATGACCGTTAGCACGACACCTAGGATAGCAGAAAAAATAACCAACATACCGGTTTCTCCCAGAAACTGTTGTACCAACTGGGGTTTACCTGCACCTAACACTTTACGCACGCCGACCTCTTTTGAACGTTTCACGGACTGCGCCGTGGAGAGATTAATAAAATTGATACAGGCCATCAGGATGATGAAACCGCCAATGGCAGCCAGTCCGTGATAAGTATCCTTCGAAACCGGAGTTACAATATTGTTGATGTATCGCTGGTCAAAATGAATGTCCTTCAGGGGCTGCATGGGCAAATGGGTGCCATCAGCAATTTCTTTCCCCCAATTTTTAGTAATGAATGCCGGTATCTTCTTTTCCAGCTGATGGATCGAATAATTTTCGTGGATCACGATATAGGCATAACTACCTCCTGAAATGGCCCAAAATTCCCTCATCATCCCCTCGTTAAATTTCACCGAATTCAGTGAAACGAGAACCTGAACGGGAAGACTGGTATTAGCGGGCGGATCCTTGATCACACCAGTCACTTTCACAGTATATTCATTGGCAATCGAGAAGGTCTGTCCCATCGCGGGTTTGTCGCCAAAATATTTTTTTGAAATGGTTTCTGTGAGTACCGCGGAATTTGGTTCTGAAAGTGCAGTCGCCGGACTTCCGCTGATCCATTGAAAATCGAAAACTTTTACAAACTGACTATCGACCAAAGCAAATTGCTTTTCAAGATATTTGGTCTGTCCGACCTTTATCAG
>JBGPBW010000233.1:0-7652 GCA_041481385.1 Puia sp. | reverse complement strand
GGGTCTTTACAGTCGTTGTATCCCGAAGCATGCAGTACTTCCTGTCCAACCAGGCAACAAGTACAATCAAGAAAGCAAAGACAATCCAAAAGTTTGCCATAAATACATGCATTTTTATTATTAGACAAAACCGCGATACCGCAGGATTATCCGGACCAATAATTCAGACAACACGGTGTATCCCGGATTGACCGAACTGCGGTAATTTTTCTCAGTGGAATTTTAATAATCGAGTGGACCCTGCTTAGCTCCTGTTGGAAGGCACTTAAAAAAAAGTCTAATAAATTTTCGCCAATCGAATGATGTGATAAAGATATAGGATTAAAATTCACATAAAATCAGAACCACTTCTCTTTTTTTCATTGTGTGCAAATAAATTTTCCGATCGGCGTCATTTCTTCATTTATCGGCAGACTCGTATTTTATTTACTACAAAAACCGTTTCAGAACTTGTGATAATTATTATACAAAGGGAATAGACCTAATAGTCAGGGAGAAAAACCATTTGATTACTTGTGATAATATTTCTTACTTTAATAATTGCAAATCCCTTCCTAGAATAGTCTCCTTGTCAACTGTACTTAAATACTCTTCAGCCGACATCAGTACTTCATCCGGAAAAATCAACTTGAATTCCCCTAAAAGTTGCATCCTAAACATAAAAAGTATTGGGTGGTTGATCTACAGAGTCACCTTAATGAAGATAAATGAAAATGAGAGAGTTAGTGGTCTTTCTGGCATCTCACTATGTGTCAGACCATATCATGGGGTATCATACGGTATCATACGTATCATTGTGCCCTTTAATCTGGCCATCCAAATCAATAAAAGAACAAAACCAGGATTTAGTAACAGATTAGAAGCCACGCCTGCGGCGTAGTAAACTTCGAAAAGCAATAAGAGCAAAGTACTGAATTAGGAAATCCTCTGTCAACCGTCATTTGTCATCTGTCAACTAAATGTTACTTTCCGATACAAAAAGTACCGCGGCCCGGTTCTAGTGGGTTTCAGAGGAATTAGTGACGGATTAGTGACGAGTTTTTAGTCAAGTGAATGATATTAACACCCGATTTTTTTTATACCTAACTTTTTCATTTTGGAATGCAGGGTAGTTGGCGGAATCTTCAAAATCTCCGCGGCACCATCCACTCCCCGGATTCTTCCATTGGTTTTTTTCAGTATAAATAATATATATGTCCGTTCGTGTTCTACCAGTGAATTTAGATTTTCCTGATCCGGAATATCGTGATCCTTTGCTCTTTGAGGTAAGGCGACTTCTGTAATTACATCACTATGGGTCATTAAGACACTTCGCTCAATCATGTGTTCCAATTCCCGAACATTGCCTGGCCAATCATAACGCATAAGATCTTTTATCACTGCTGTTGAAATAGAGCTGATTTTTTTCCCCGTTTTTTTGCAAGACTCGTGCATGAAGTAAGAAGCCAGAATTGGAAGATCTTCCATTCGTTCACGCAAGGGGGGTAGCGTGATGGGAAACACATTTAGCCTGTAAAAAAGATCTATTCTGAATTTGCCAGCTTCTACATCATACTTAAGATCACGATTAGAAGCTGCAATGATTCGCACATCAGTTTTGATTACCGCATTGCCTCCGACCCGTACAATTTCCTTTTCCTGTATGGCCCTCAGGAGTTTGCTCTGAATCTCCAATGATACCTCACCAATTTCGTCCAAAAAAAGAGTTCCCTTATCAGCCAGTTCAAATTTTCCAATATGTCTGTCTGTTGCTCCAGTAAACGCTCCCTTCTCATGACCAAACAATTCACTTTCTACGAGTTGCGCATGCATCGCTGCACAATTCAGTTTAACCATCAGTTTCTCCTTTCGGGGCGAAGATTGATGTATGGCCGTTGCAATTAATTCTTTACCGGTTCCTGTCTCACCTAGAATTAAAACAGTACTGTCAGATGCAGCAACATTTGATACCAGCAGAAAAACATTTCGCAGTCCGTTATTTAACCCGATAATCTGCTCGTGCATAAAAGTTGGATTTGTTCTATCAGATTCAACATAAAGGATATTCGGTCCAGCCGATAACGAATGATTGATACAGCGACAATGCTGAAGACGTAACTGACCACTCGAATTGCGGCAATACTGTGCTATGCGTTCGTGCTGATTACAACTCTAATGCACATGCTCCTTCACCTTATCAACAAAGGCAACACCCAATCCCGAAGCAATAGCCATTCCCAGCTGAATATCGGCCCGGAAAAAATGGCATAACTGCCTGTTGATAATCTCATCTTTCTTTTCGCCGTTAATCCCGCACATTGCGCCAACAATGTTATTTACCAGGTTTTTCCTGTCCTGGTCGTTCATGGCTTTACGATACAACATGCCCGGTTGGGAATAATGATCGTCGTCATTTTTGTTACGGTCATAAAAATCTGCTATAACAGAATCCAATTCCATTGCCTGTTCCTTATAGTTTTCATCAACTATAATATCATTAAAACTGTTGGGGCGGTAGTTTGGGGCCGCACCACCATTATCGCCAACCTGCATTTGTCCGTCACGTTGATAATTGGAAACCAGGTAAGGGCATTTATTCACGGGCAAATGTTCGTAATTAACACCCAAACGGTAACGGTGAGCATCGGGGTAAGAAAGCAAACGCCCCTGCAACATTTTATCAGGCGAGTAGCTGATGCCATCAACAACATGCGCCGGTGCAAAAGCAGCCTGCTCTACATCCCTGAAATAATTTTGCGGTATTTCATTCAGTTCCATTATACCTACATCTATCATTGAAAAATCTCCGTGGGGCCAAACTTTGGTAAGATCAAACGGATTCCATTTAAAGGTTTTGGCCTGTTCCTGTGTCATCACTTGTATTTTCATATTCCATTTCGGAAAATCTTTTCTTGCAATAGCATCAATCAAATCTCTTTGTGCATGGTCAGGATCAATACCCCGCATGTCACTTGCATCCTGGCCATTAAAATTTCTAATACCCTGAGCGGTTATAAAATGAAATTTTACCCAAACTCTTTCATTGTCCTTATTAATTAAAGAAAACGTATGACTTCCAAATCCATGCATATTTCTGTAAGAGAAAGGAGTTCCCCTGTCGCTCATCAATATCATAACCTGGTGCAGGCTTTCGGGGTTCAGACTCCAGAAATCCCACATCATGGTTGGACTTTTACAATTTGTTTTAGGATCACGCTTTTGTGTGTGTATGAAATGTGAAAATTTTTTTGGGTCCTTAATAAAAAATACAGGTGTATTATTACCTACCAGGTCCCAGTTCCCGTCTTCGGTATAAAATTTTATGGCAAAACCACGGGGATCCCTTTCGGTATCAGCACTGCCTTTTTCTCCACCTACCGTGCTGAAACGGATAAACATTTTCGTTTGCTTGCCAACTTTAGAAAATATTTTAGCCCTGGTATATTGAGTAATATCATCGGTAACGGTCAACGTACCGAATGCGCCCGAACCCTTCGCATGCACTACTCTCTCGGGAATCCTTTCCCTGTTAAAATGAGCCATGTCTTCATGTAGTAAAAAATCCTGCAATAAAATAGGGCCACGATTGCCAACTGTCATCGAATTTTCAAATTCAAAGTAAGGCTTACCGCTTGCGGTGGTTAACTTTTTCTTTTCCATATATAAATCGTAATATGTTTATAAGATAATTTGCGTAAAAGTCTCCTTTTTTAAACTATCAATCAAACTGATATTATCTATCTTTACATAGATATTATCTATCTATGAATCTGCAACAACTGGACTACATAATTGCTGTTGACACACACCGGCACTTTCAGCAAGCTGCAAAAAAATGTTTTGTAACACAGGCAACGCTGAGTATGATGATTCAAAAACTGGAAGAAGAACTGGGCGCAAAAATTTTTGATCGCAGTAAAAAACCGGTGAAGCCAACTGATATAGGAAAAAAAATAATAGCGCAGGCCCGTCGGATCGCAGCAGAAGCGGCACGGGTTAACGAACTCATCAAAGAAGAAAAAGGAGAGGTGAGCGGCGAGCTGAAGATCGGGATCATTCCTACGCTTGCTCCTTACCTGTTGCCCTTGTTCTTAAAGAAATTTGTAACTGATTACCCACAAGTAAAACTCCTTATCAATGAATTTACGACCAGCACCATTATTAAACGGTTAAAAGACGGACAACTGGATGCAGGAATATTGGCAACACCATTAAATGACAATTCAGTAAAAGAGCAGGTGATGTTTTACGAAAAATATTTTTTATACGTTAACAAAAATGAAAGCGGATTTAACAAGCATTATGTTTTGCCTGTAGATATTGATATAAATAGACTCTGGCTGCTTGAAGAAGGACATTGTATGCGTTCGCAGATACTCAATCTTTGCGAAATGAAAAAGCAGCATGAAATGGAGGAAAAGGTACATTATGAAGCAGGTAGTATTGAAACATTAAAGAATCTGGTTGAAAAAAACTTTGGTATCACTATCGTTCCTGAGCTGGCAATTTTTAATTTTACTGCTTCACAAAAAAAACGCCTGCGTTATTTTAAGCCACCAACGCCGGTTCGTGAAATAAGTATCGCAACACACCGACAGTATGTTAAAGTTAAACTGATAGAGGTCTTAAAAGAGACGATCCTGACTCTTATACCGAAAGAAATGAAGGAAAATAAGAAAATTAATGTGCTGGAGATATGATAATCCTTCTGTGAACGTCCAGCCCGAACAAATGCTTTATTTAAAATATTTTGTTGAAGATAAGATTTGCAGTCTAATTATTAACGTCGAGCCCGAATTGAAACTGAATAAAGATTTGCTGCGTATGCAACATTTTAGGGCTTGCTCGACTTTAGGAATGATCCCACTGCATAACCTGCAAAAGATACTTCGATGTTTAAAAACTACTTCAAGACTGCCTTGCGAAATATCCAGCGGCATAAGGTCTATTCATTGTATGTCGTCAGTAGCGGGCTATTCAAATTGATTGATTTGACCAGTAGATGCATGTACTGCTTTCCATTGAAAACTATGAGGGTCCATAGATTTTTTGCGGCTGGTTAACAGTTCAATAGGTACGTGTATAAATCTGTCGTGCATATATCCAATAACCAACCCTGTTTTTCCGGCCATTGCTGCATGAACAGCGTTACGGGCAAACATATCGCAGAGTATAGCATCTGCTGAATTGGCCGCACTGCTGCGTACTATATAACTTGGATCAATGTAGCGCATCACTACAGGAATATTTTCACTTCTGAAATATTTTTCAATACAATCCCGCAGAAATAATCCTATGTCTTTGGCCTTTATGTTTCCGGAGTCGTCTTTTTTCAATTCATCTACAGTAAATAGATTCTGGCCGGCCCCTTCGGCTACTACGATTAGTGCATGTGAACGATTAATAATACGCTCTTTTAAAGCAGCAAGAAATCCATTTGGACCTTCCAGTTTAAAAGGCACCTCAGGAAGAAGGGCAAAGTTTACGTCCTGGCTGGCAACAGTTGCACCGGCAGCTACAAATCCTGCATGCCTCCCCATGAGTTTTACAAGCGCAATGCCATTCTCAACACTTTGTGCCTCGTTATGTGCATTACTCAAGACTTTACTCGCTTCCGATACCGCAGTCAGGTAGCCGAAAGTCCTGGCAACAAAAGCCACGTCATTATCAATTGTTTTTGGAATGCCGACTACCGCCAGGGGGTAGTCTCGCTTCCTGGCTTCCTGGAACAATTCATTACCGCCTCGCTGGGTTCCATCACCACCTACGGTAAAGATCATATTTACTCCTCGTCGAATAAGGTTGTCAACTGCGATACTAATATCCACCGGGCCTCTCGAAGTACCCAAAACTGTTCCACCTTCTTTATGAATTTTATTAACAAATTCAGGAGTAAGCACAACGGGCTCTTTCCCTTTTAAAGGATCCAAACCCTGGTAACCTCCACGAAAACCAAGCACCTTTTTCACTCCATAGGCGTAGTGAAGTTCCAGGAATATCGATCGTATAACATTATTTAGGCCGGGACAAAGGCCACCACAAGTAACAATGCCTGCGCACGTGTGCTTTGGATCAAAAAATAATTTTGCACGAGGTCCTGCCAATTCGAATTCCAACTCTTCTTTTTCAGTTGATGTCGGATCTCTTACAATATTTTCAGGAATGTGAAGACTATCACTTATACTATGCCCTATTGGAGATTCAAATTTTGCTTCGCCCAAAATAGTTATATTCATTGGCCTAATCGATTTAAACTTTTTAAATGAAGGTACTATGTTATGGCTAGCCAAAAATATACTGTCCCGGCCCCTTAAAAACTGGAAAGGTTTATAAAGGTAGTTGGGTACAATCTTGAAAAAGTGAAGTTTTATCCAAGAACTTCCGGTGAGCTCACCGGCTTTCGGTGATTTCGCCAGTCTTCTCCCTCGTTGGTTTTCAAACTTTTGTGTAATGGGTACTTTTTGTTCCGTGACGATACAAAAAGTTCTGTAGCCAGAATCTAGTGGGTTTCCGGGGAATTAGTGACGGATTGGTAACTTAATTGAAAGTCTGGCTGACTTGTGCCAAAAAACTGGAATACTCCTTCATTAATTCGTCTTATCAACTTAGTATAAACTACACTTCCAGTGTAGTTTTTTTATTCTAAATGATATTCCTTTTTAAGCGCTTCTATTAATTTATCGGCAATCATTAACTGCTCCTTGTATTCCTGAAGGCTGCGCGTACGAAATGTTTTAATCATCATTACCATGTTTATAAATTTATCTACCACCGCTTTGTCTGTGAATTTGATATACATCTCGTGCGTAATAGGCTTGTTAAATCGAATGTCATACATTACTTCTAAATTAATGTTGTCGAAAATGTAGGGAGCAAGAAGCCATGTTCCCTTGTCTTCGCCTTCATCCCTGAGAGCTGTTTTCTTGAACTGAACGGCATAAGCATTCATTAAATTGACATGGGATTGGTTAAAATAACGAAGTGTGCCGGAGGTTTTCATTTGATCATAAGTGCCATCGGTTGTATTGAATGGAACTGCAACGAACAAAGGGCTAATATTATTATAAAAAATGGTATCGTTCCACTCAGCATGAGGTGTATGCAGAATTGATATTAGAATATCAACGGATTTTAATTTCATGCCGCTGAAAAGAACGCCCGTGTGCAACGATGCTGTATCTTTTTTAAGGTCTTCCAACATTGACTGGGCGAGGATTCTTGCATTTCTATGCTCAGAAATATGCTCCCGGATATTTTCTGCAATAAAGCCAAGGCACACTGCTAAAAATATCATTAAGAATTCTAAAAAATACTCTTTCCAATGTTTTCTTCTATGATGCAGGTCGGGGTGGTGATGTACTTCCATGTTGGTTGATTGGGTTTCTGACGGGAGAATAGTTGAATCCGAAAGAGTGATATCTAAAGTAGATTCTTCAGTCTGCACATGTTTGGGCATGTTCTGATCTTCAGGCATATTTGCTTGGTATTGACCCTGTACAGGCGAAGTCGTATTGGTACCAGCAATATTAGGGTATATATTACTTCACATTACCCTCCGGGATACCTATTAACCTTAATTATTCTGAAAAAAGGAAGTTTTATCCAAGTACTTCCGGTGAGCTCACCGTCTTTCGGTGATTTCGCCAGTCTTCTCCCTCGTTGGTTTTCAAACT
>JBGPBW010000232.1:0-7680 GCA_041481385.1 Puia sp. | reverse complement strand
TGCGGCAGGCGCGCGAGGAGGAAATCGCGCGGCGCAATCGCAAGGAAAAAGTCTCCGGCTCGAAACCGATGACCACGCTCATGGAGTTCGGTCAATGGGTGCAGGAGTATTTGTTTTTCCTTCATCCGGGCAATAAACTGGCGAGGATCTGCCCGTTCGTGCATTTCAAAAATTATCAGGTTGGTCTCGACGGGTAAGACCATTTTTACCAACGGGTGTTTTTGCAAAGCGGCTTCAATATGTTTGGCATGGCGGTGATCGATAGCGAGTCTTTCAATATGATGGTCAAGTGCGTAAATAGCCGTGGCAGCCGTAAATCCCGCCTGACGCATACCTCCTCCAAATACCTTACGCACCCGTCTTGCTTCATGTATAAATGATGCGGTACCCATCAGCATACTGCCTGCCGGACATCCGAGACCCTTGTTAAAACAAACGGATATGCTGTCGAATAGAGATCCATAATCCTCAGGTTTTTCATTTTTTGCAACAAGTGCATTAAAGAGGCGGGCACCATCCAGGTGAAGTATAAGTTTCGCAGTATCGCAGACCTCTCTGATTTTTAGGATTTCATTCATTTCATAACAACTGCCGCCACCGCGGTTGGACGTATTTTCCAGACATACAACGGATGTCCGGGCCTTATGAACATCATTTGGGTTGATGCTCCGGATAACCTGGCTGGCAAGGATCCGTCCACGGTCGCCGGCTAACGGCCTAACCTGGCAGCCTGCATTGAACGCGATTCCACCACCTTCATAAATATATACATGAGCTTCCTGTTCACAGATCAGTTCGTCACCCCGACGGGTATGACTTACGATGGCGGCCTGGTTTGACATCGTACCACTCGCACAAAAAAGAGCTGCTTCCATGCCAAAAAGTGCGGCCATCCTGTTTTCCAACAGATTGACGGTCGGATCTTCCCCGAAAACATCATCACCCACCGAAGCATTCATCATAGCATTCATCATGCCTGGTGTCGGTCTGGTAACCGTATCGGAACGTAAATCAATAAACATAAAAAATATAGTTGATAAAGTGAGCTGCCATTTTCCGCTGACATGAAGATTGAAATTATTCTGATATAAAATTAATATTATGGACCATTTAATTTTAAAAGGAACATGGAATACTGTGAAAGGCGATTAAAACAGGCTTATGGAAACCTCACGGAAAACGACCTGGCATTTGAAGAAAGACAGGAAGATGAATTCCTGGAACCCCTCCAGCAAAAAACCGGTAAAACACTTTAACTTGCGTCCCTATGACACAGGAAAAGCTATTCGATATGAGGTCCCGGCTGAGTGGACTGAGGAGGTTTCTTTGACGTCGAGAACCGACAGATTAAAATTAATGAGGAAAAACAGTTAACCGGCAGTTCCGGCTTCTGGGAAGACAATGAACGGGCTACAGCCATTCTCAAAAACATTAAAGTGAATGAGTACTGGTTGAAACTTTATCAGTCAGTCGAGACTTCAGTAGAGGATTTTGCCGTATTAATGGAATTCTGGAAAGCAGGCGAGGCAACTGAAGAAGAAACCCGCTATGCTTATGAGAAAGCATTGGAGCTGATCGAAGAAGCCGAATTCAAATCTACACTGAACGAACCCGAAGATGAATTGCCGGCTGTATTGCAAATCAATTCCGGTGCTGGCGGAACGGAAAGCCAGGATTGGGCTGAAATGCTCATGCGCATGTATCGCATGTATGGAGAAAAGCAGGGCTGGTCAGTTACGGAATTGGATTTCCAGGATGGTGAATCAGCCGGTATCAAGAGTGTAACACTTCAGTTTGATGGTGCTTTTGCTTATGGATTCCTGAAAGCAGAAAGCGGGGTCCACCGCCTTGTGCGCATTTCTCCATTCGACAGCAATGCCCGCCGCCACACTTCTTTTGCTTCAGTGTATGTTTATCCGCTGATCGATGATACGATTGAGATTGAAGTAAATCCGGCTGATATTGAATGGGCTTTCTTCAGGAGCGGGGGAGCCGGAGGACAAAATGTGAATAAGGTGGAAACCGCTGTCCGTCTCACTCACAAACCCAGTGGAATTATTGTAGAATGCCAACAGGCACGTACGCAGGGGGAAAATCGCGAGAAAGCGATGGCCATGCTGAAAAGCCGTTTGTATGAAGAAGAAATGCGTAAACGTGAGGCTATCAAGAATGCCAATAACGCCAGTAAGAAAAAAATAGAATGGGGATCCCAGATCCGGTCTTATGTGTTTCACCCCTACAAGATGATTAAAGATCATCGGACCGGTTTTGAGACGGGAAACATTCAACCGGTCATGGATGGTGAACTGGATGGATTTATTAAGGCATATCTGATGAGTGAAAAAGAGTCTGTTTAATTATCAATTATTAATGATTAATTATTAATTGATTTGTAGGAATCGCAGAAACAATAAGACTAATAAGATTGAACATTTATAATTAATCATTAATAATTGTTGAAATGAATATCGGATACTTTAATTATCCCCTCCCCAACAATGAACCGGTGAAAACATATGCTCCCGGATCACCCGAAAGAAACGCTTTAAAGAAGGCCTTGTCTGAAGCTAAACAGACAGAAACTGATTTTCCGGCTATTATCGGGGGACAAGAAATCCGCTCAGGAAATAAAATTAAAATGCAGCCCCCGCATGAACTCTCCCATACTCTGGGTTATTTTCACAGATCTTCGAAAGAACATATTCAACTGGCCATTGATTCGGCTCTTAAAGCCAAAGATTCCTGGGAACAAATGAACTGGGAAAACCGGGCTGCCATTTTTCTAAAGGCGGCTGACCTGATGGCGGGTAAATACCGCAACCAGATGAATGTTTCCACCATGTTGGGGCAAAGCAAGAACGTGTACCAGGCCGAGATTGACGGTGCTTGTGAACTTATTGATTTTCTGCGCTTTAATGTACATTACCTCAGTGAAATATACAGGCAGCAGCCCATCAGTTCTCCGGGCATGCACAATCGCCTGGAGTATCGTTCTTTAGAGGGATTTGTGCTTGCCATTACCCCTTTCAATTTCACAGCCATTGGGGGGAACCTCCCAACCTCAGCGGCCATGTGTGGAAATGTGGTCGTCTGGAAACCTGCCGATACGCAAATTTTTAGCGCCTGGACGTTCATGAAGATTCTCCAGGAAGCAGGTTTGCCGGATGGTGTTATTAACCTGGTTTTTGCCAGGGGACCTGAACTCGGGGAAGTCTGTTTCAATCACCGTGACTTTGCCGGAATACATTTCACGGGATCTACAACCGTTTTCAATACAATCTGGAAGACGATTGGCGATAATATTGGGAAATACAGGTCCTATCCGCGTATTGTTGGGGAAACGGGCGGGAAGGATTTTGTGTTTGTGCACCGGGAGGCGGATGTGAAGGTGGTTGTCACAGCGCTGGTAAGGGGCGCCTTTGAATATCAGGGACAGAAATGTTCCGCGGCTTCGAGGGCGTACCTTCCTTCCAATCTTGCACCTGAAATTCTAAAAGAGCTGGTTTCGGTTGTTCAATCGCTGAAAGTAGGTACGGTAGAGGATTTCAGCAATTTTGTCAATGCAGTTATCGATGAAAAGAGTTTTGATAGCATCAAGGGATATATTGATCGCTCGGCAAAAGATCCCAAAGCAAAAATCCTGGTTGGCGGCACAGCTGATAAAACAAAGGGATATTTTATCCATCCGACAGTGATTCTGACTACGGATCCAGATTATGTTACGTTAAAAGAGGAGATTTTTGGGCCGGTGCTTACGATCTATGTTTATGATGAAAGTAAATTTGAAGAAACAATGAACCTGGTGGATGCCACATCCAACTATGCGCTGACTGGTTCCATAATTTCCACCAACCGGAACGCCATAGAAAGGGCCACCGAAAGACTACGGCATACCGCGGGTAATTTTTATATCAACGACAAACCGACAGGCGCCGTGGTCGGACAGCAGCCATTTGGCGGAGCCCGGGGAAGTGGTACCAACGACAAGGCAGGATCCATAATAAATCTCTACCGCTGGCTCAGTGCCCGCACCATTAAAGAAACCTTCGATCCACCTACCGGATATGCCTATCCTTTTTTAGCTGAAGCCTGAGGGTTTTGTTATTTTTATAAAAAATTGGTTTGAAGACGATTCTCACTGAAAAAGAACTTGACATAACGATTCAGCGGCTGAGCCATCAACTGCTGGAAAACCATTTGCGGTTTGATGACCTGGTCATAATAGGCATACAGCCCCGGGGAATATTTTTTTCTGACCGGATTGTACGGGAGATAAACAAACAGATCGCTCCAGAGAAAATAACCTATGGCAAACTAGATATTACTTTTTACCGGGACGATGTTCGCCAGGGACTGCACACCCTGAATCAGACGGATATAAGCTTCAGCATTGAAAAGAAAACCATCATTTTAGTAGATGATGTATTGTATACAGGAAGGACCGTTCGGGCGGCTATGGATGCACTTTTAACCTTTGGCCGGCCAGCAAAAGTTGAACTTTGTATACTCATTGATCGTCGTTTCAGCCGTGAAGTGCCCATCCAGGCTGATTATGCCGGTCGTTCCATTGATACAATCATCACCCAGAAGGTTAAAGTTTTTTGGAAAGATAGGGATGGGAAGGAGGAAGTGGTGCTTTTGTAGGCTTGAAGCAGGAAGCTTGAAGCATGAGGCAAGAGAATAGCTTCCAGCTTCACGCCTCCTGCTTCCCGCTTGATAATGTGGCTTTGAAAATATAACTTTGCTTTTTAATGCAACTCAGTACCAAACATCTTCTTGGCATTCGAGATTTACAAACTTCCGACATCCAGACTATTTTAGACACGGCCACCCAGTTTAAGGAAGTTCTTCAAAGACCCATAAAAAAAGTACCTACCCTACGCGATATCACCATCGTCAATCTGTTTTACGAGAATTCTACCAGAACACGGATTTCATTTGAACTGGCGGAAAAAAGACTCTCTGCCGATACCATAAATTTTACTGCCTCCGGTTCTTCCGTTTCCAAAGGCGAAAGTCTGTTGGACACGGTAAACAATATCCTGTCCATGAAAGTGGATATGGTGGTTATGCGGCATAGTGCCAGCGGCGCTCCCCATTTCCTTGCCAAACATATTCCGGCCGCTATAGTAAATGCAGGAGACGGCATCAATGAACATCCTACACAGGCATTACTGGATGCATTTTCCATCAGGGAAAAACTGGGATCGCTCGAAGGGAAAAAAGTAGCGATCATCGGCGATATCATGCATTCCCGTGTGGCGCTCAGTAATATCTACCTGCTGAAAAAAATGGGTGCCGAAGTAATGGTAGCCGGGCCACCAACCCTCATTCCCGTATTTATTACTGAAGCTTTTAATATACCCGTCGAGTATAATCTGCGCAAAGCCCTGGAGTGGTGCGATGTCGCCAATGTGCTTCGGATACAACTTGAACGGCAGAACCAGGTGCTTTTTTCTTCCCTTCGGGAATACAGCCTGGCTTACGGTATCAACCGGAAAATGCTGGACAGTCTTTCCAAAGAGATCGTGATTATGCACCCCGGACCGATCAACAGGGGCGTTGAACTGGATAGCGATGCGGCAGATAGTAAACAATCCATCATTCTGCAACAGGTGGAAAATGGCGTTGCTGTGCGTATGGCCGTTTTGTATTTACTTGCCGGTAAAGGAACGAATCTTTAACCTTTCAAATAATGATATGCAACGGATCGCATTATTCCCGGGCACATTTGATCCGATTACCATCGGTCATCTCGACATCATCAGCCGTTCGTTGGGATTATTTGATAAAGTTGTTATCGGTATTGGGCGAAACGTGAATAAACTACCGATGTTTTCGGAAGAGCAAAGAATTAACTGGATAAAGGAAATTTATAAAGACAATCCAGCAGTAGATGCTGTTTTATACGACGGCCTCACCATTAAATGCTGTCAGCAGGTTGGAGCCCATTATATCATAAGAGGCATTCGTTATGTAAACGATTTCGAATATGAAAAAGCCATTGCAGATATGAATCGAAGTTTGGATTTTCAAATTGAAACAGTCTTTCTAACCTGTCTACCACAATACACTTCGGTAGCTTCTACCCTGGTACGCGATGTGCTACGCAATGGCGGTGATGTAACGCAGTTCCTGCCGAATGTCGTAGCCGAATCTTTGAAAAATAAAATATAAATCCCTGTCATGTCGATCTGGTTTAAGAAAGACTGGAATATAGATAAGTTAAATCAATTCGCGTCGAATACAATGAATGAACTGATTGGCATTCAGTTTATCGAAGTCGGGGAAAACTATATCAAAGCGAGCATGCCGGTGGATAACAGGACCCGGCAGGCTTACGGATTATTACATGGTGGTGCGTCGGCTACGCTTGCTGAAACCGTTGGCAGTGTTGCCTCTGTAATGGTGGTCGACCCCGAATATTATTATTGTGTAGGTGTTGAGATCAATGCCAATCACATCCGCAGTGTCAGGGAAGGCCTGGTCATTGCTACGGCCATCCCGCTGCACTTAGGTCTTTCCTCGCATGTATGGGAGATTAAAATTGTTGACCAGCACGAGAAACTGGTTTGTGCCAGCAGGCTGACCGTATATGTGAAAAAAAAGAAGGCATAAACTGATTCTTAAATTCCGGAGAACTTTCCGGCTTTCAGAACTTCTACAATGTTTGGATATGTATTTCCCAAAACGGTTGACATTTCAGAGGGTCCGAACCATTTTAGTTGCGTAATATCTTCCTCTGCCTGCGGGATAAGTGATTGCTGACTGTTTGCTTTCATCAACCACCAGTGTGTTTCTTTGATCAACCCAATCCCCCTTTCCTGATAAGCATGTTGGGTTACGATCAGGAACCTTTTTATTTCCAGATCACGGATGCCCGTCTCTTCTTTCACTTCACGAAGGGCACAATTTTCCAGGCTTTCTCCTGAATCCAATTTCCCTTTGGGCAGGTCCCACTTGCTACGACGGAACATAAAAAGAAATTCTCCTTTTTCATTTTCTACCAGTCCCCCACCCGCTTTAATTATAGTTCGCCTATCCTTATTCATCATAGCAATAAAGATAAAGACGATAAGCATAAGCTCAGATACAAACGGTTTTTTTTATCTTCACCCCATGACAAATGAAATTGCCGTTGCTGAAAAACTTCTGGAAATCCAGGCGATTAAATTGAACCTGGAAAAGCCATTCACCTGGGCCTCCGGGTGGGAAAGCCCGATCTATTGTGATAATCGGAAAACCCTTTCATTTCCGCCAATCCGCGAATTCATCAAATCGGAAATGTGTAACCTGATCTTTGAAGAGTTTCCTGAGATACAATATCTGGCGGGTGTGGCAACGGCGGGGATCGCCTGGGGAGCGATGGCGGCAGACCAGTTGAAACTTCCATTTATATATGTTCGTTCCAAACCCAAAGAGCACGGCATGGGAAATCAGATCGAAGGATATTATGAAACAGGCAAACAGGTGCTGGTGATCGAAGACCTGATTTCCACTGGAAAAAGCAGCCTGGCTGTTGTCCACGCCTTGCGGGAAGCCGGTTTACAGGTAGCCGGACTCGTATCTATTTTCAATTATGGTTTTACCGAAGCGGTACAACTTTTTGCGCACGAAAACGTTAAAACCAGGTCGCTGACCGACTATCAAACCCTTATTGCGCTGGCATTAAAAAGAGGT
>JBGPBW010000231.1:0-7741 GCA_041481385.1 Puia sp. | reverse complement strand
GTCATCGTAATCCCTAACCACGAGGGCCATATGGGCGATATACTGTTTCATAAAATAAATTTATCACTTTTAACAGACTATTTTTGCCCGGTACACAAAACCCGGATCACCAGCTATTATTTATGTCAGGAAGAATCATCACTGTTCTCTTTACTTGCTGCATGCTGTGTATAAAGGCTTCTGGTCAGGAAAAAGACACCATTGTACTCTACAACGGGCAAATATTAATCGGTGACGTGCAGTTTGCCAACTACGGCGCCATCACCATCGATGATATTGACCTGAAGATCGTAAACATCAAAATGTTCAAAATAAAAACACTGGTCATCAATGAACGATTTAAAATTGAAACCATCGATAAAAAATACTACTATGGCTCAATGAAATCAGCCGGCCGGGCGGGCTGGGTTGAGATTCACACGGTAGAAGGTGAGAATATCCCGTTGCATATTACCCATATCTTTCAACTGATATCGCTTGAAACGGGTTTCTTCAAAAGGCTTAACGGAAATGTTTCGGCGGGTCTTAGTTTTACCAAATCCAGCGATATCGGGCAGATCAATTTCAGTGCAAATGTCCAGTTTGCCACGAAGTCGTTTGATTACACGTTATCGCTATCCAGTATCGGATCCATTGACTCCGGAAAATATTCGAGGGATAATGAGAACATCGTGTTTCTGACCACTTATGATCTTACAACCACCTGGTTCCTGGCTGTTTCGGGCCAGTATCAGCGGAACCTGGAATTATCGATCGCCAGGAGATATCTGTTCATGGCAGGCGCGGGAAATAAACTCATTATCAAAAAGAACTGGCGGCTTATGGCTACAACGGGGATGACTTTTTCACAGGAAAAAAGTACAGCTGACGCAAACAGCAGCCTGCTTTATGAAATCCCAATCATATTTCAATTTAATTTCTATCAGTTCCAACACCCGGATATTACGATCAGCAGCTCGCAATCCGCATATTTCAGCCTGTCGCAGAAAGGACGTATGCGATGGGATGGAAGCACCAGTTTTTCCTGGCAGCTTATTCGTTTTTTTTACCTGAATATAAATCCATACACCAACTACGACAGCCAACCGCCTGGTAATGGAAGTACATTTGATTATGGAATAGTGCTGGGACTTTCTTATAAATTTTAAATCACTAAGCTGCAAATCGAATCAAGTTGCAGGTTATCATTATTATTTCCATCCCCGGGAAGTATAGAAATCACGACCGGTATTCAGCGCATCATAAATCATACTGAACAAACCAGGATCATTTTTCTTAATATGAAAACAGGTTTTGCCTTTTAGGTCTTGCAGGAGCTCTGGCGCTAATTTCTTCTTTAAGGCCGGGTTTATATACACAGGAAAATAATAGAAGCCGACATAACCCTTCTGGACAAGCAGAGAAGCGAAACAAAGTTCCGGATACGTCCTTTCCATGATTTCAACCTTTTTATTATAGTACAGTTCAAAACATCCCGGCTTGTCCGATTTCACAATAAAATTTCCCTTTGCAAAACCGGAGAGTATTTTTTTAATGGCATGAAATATATCGGCCATTTCGGGTTGTCCGTCTGATTTATCAGCGTATTTCAGTGGTTTGGATCGGGATGCCTTTGCCATTATTAAGTTTTTAATTTTCAATCATCCAGACTATAAGTCACATTGATATGCTGGATGAATAACACGGCGTCTGCTTTTATTTTTTCATACTGCCCAAGCAGCCGGATATTGTAGGCTTTGATCAGATTAATGTCCACGCTGAGCTGGACCAGGTCAGCAGGACTCAGGTTTCGCATAGTTGCATTGACTACTGGTGACCGGGTTATGGCAGTCGTTATGTTCTCGGGTGTAAAATGACTGGAGATAAAACTCTCCAGGTATTTCCCCATATAATCGATATCCCTGGATTCGAATTTCTCCAGTACGACGATGTCTTTTTCATACAGGTCGATATGCTTTGCTATTTTTGTTTTTACAAACTTTCTCAGATGCAAATCCTTTTTTATGGTAGACATGGCACCGGTTGAAGGATAGAAAAAATCCAGTCGGTCACAGTCCACAAGCATATTTTGCAATTTTTTATAGTCGATACTGTTGTAGGGCTGGATCAGAATTTCATAGAGGCTGTCGGCTCTACGGAGCTGGACTTGCTGAAAAGCGATGAGATGCGTCAGTTTGGTCGTATCGTTGATTAGGTCTTCCTTTAACTGACCGGCCAGTTCCTCAACATGATTTTTATCAGTGATAGATTCCCTTAGATTTTCTGCCAGGAATCCCATGGTTACTGCCAGGAAGATCATCAGGAATTCCAGAAAATAATCTTTAAAATGCTTTTCTTCATGGTGGCCTCCGGAATGATGGTGAACTTCCATACAAAATGGGTAGTTTGGTTCTAAAAATGTAATAAAGTATGATAAAAGTAGGCCATTTTCTTCTTTATAAAGGAGGCCGGGGCATTGGATCAACTTTTGCATAGAACTGATAACCCGGAGCCCTGGCCATGATGATCCGGCTGTTTTTTTATGACTGTATCAAAAATATTATTATCATAACACCCCATAAAATCACCGACCCTATTCCTACTCATGCATCCCTTTCCGGGGTGCCTACATTTCTTTCCGGCAGTGGCGGAATGAATGAACGCATACGTCAGTTCAAATGGAATGAATCGCCTTTGGGCCCTGTTGACGTCTGGAAGCAAAGTTTGCGCTCGGCTATTGGTATATGTTTGAATTCCAATTTTCCTATAGCTATTTATTGGGGTGAACAACTTATTTTACTGTATAACGACGCCTGGAGTCCCATACCGGGTAATAAACATCCCTGGGCCCTGGGACGTCCCGCCAAAGAAGTATGGCCGGAGATCTGGAACGACATAGAGCCTCAGTTTGCCAAGGCATTTTCTGGTGAAGCCGGCGGCTCAAAAGATGCCATGCTTCCCATGCAACGACATGGTTATACCGAGGAATGTTATTTTGATTTCACGTTCACGCCGGTATTTGGGGAAGACGGAAAAGTAGACGGTATATTCAATGCGGTGATTGAAACAACTTTCAGGGTAATTCACGAACGGCGTACTGCGCTGCTGCAATCCTTATCCCGGAAAATCAGTTCCCTTTCTGGTCCTGACGAAGTATTCAAAAAGGTAAACAGCATACTGAAAGAAAATCCGGCAGACATCCCCTTTTGTTTTATTTATACAGTATCCGCTGACAACCCTGAACCGCTGCTGGTAACTTCAACGCATGGAGAAGTGCTGCTTAAAAATCTACCTTATACAGATTTGATAAAAAACGGGGTATCTGTGCATACACGTGATCTGTCCCATTTTATGGTTACCATTCCGGTAGCTTATTGGCCGGAGCTGCCTACTGAAGGACTCTTTATACCCTTCAAAGCCAATAACGGAGAAGTGACCGGATTTTTATTTGCAGGTCTGAGTGCAAGGAGACAGTATGACCGGGATTACCATCTTTTTGTGGAAAGCCTGGCTTCCACAATCAGTGCAACACTCAATACGATTCAATCCCTCGCTGACGAAAGAAATCGCGCCGAGGCCATCAATACAGCGAGACTCAGATTAGCGGAAAGTGAATCGGCGTTGCGTATTGCCAAGGAACAACTGGAAATTACATTTAAGAATGTTTCAGCATCCATTTATCTTTTTGACAAGGAAGGCAAAATCCTCTTCCTGAATCACCAGGCAGGCCGGATCACACGAATGAGTCCGGCACCTCAGGACCTGGGTCAAAAAGACCTGCATTGGATACATAATCGAATTCTGGAATATTTTGATGTTTTTGACGAAGAAGGAAGAGTTTTCTCCATGCAAAACACGCCTGCGCTAACCACCCTGCGCACCGGGCTAACCGCTGAGCAAGTGATACATTTTGTAAATAAGTCCGACGGAAATCACCAGTGGGTACTGGCCAATGCTGCTCCTCTGCTGGACGAGCAGGGGAAACTCAAGATGGTTCTGGCTACGTCGACTGATATTACCGTGCAAAAACTGTCTGAGAAAAAAATAAGGGAGAGCGAGGAACATTTCAGGAATCTTACCCAGGCATTACCGCAGCTGGTCTGGGTTACCGATTCATCCGGAAAACAGGAATTTGTTACGGATCGCTGGAAAGAATATACCGGCCTTGATCCATTTGACGCATTCACATGGTCCAACATGATTCATCCCGACGATGCCCAAACCATTTCGGAAGCATGGAATTTTAGTATGCAAACCGGGAATACCTATAAAGCAGAAGCGCGGATTAAAGGAAAGGACGGTAGCTATCGCTGGTTTCATGTGCAGGGCGAACCCATCCGTGATGAAAAAGACAAAATCGTAAAATGGGTTGGCGCATTCACAGATATTCATGAACAAAAGCTGGCAGAAGGACTTTTACGACAAAGCGAAGAGAAACTGGAGTTCCTGGTAAAAAAAAGAACCGAAGAACTGGAAAGATCCAATGAAGACCTGCAACAATTTGCCCATGTGGCCAGCCATGATATGAAAGAACCCATCCGTAAAATAAAAATCTACAGTGAACTGATTTCTGAGGAATTCAACGAGCAGATCAACTCCCAGGCAAAACATTACCTGTCAAAAATCCAAAACGCATCTGATCGTTTGCTGGTCATGATGGACGGTGTATTGCGTTATGCCGGTATGGACGGATTCCTGCAGGATATTGAGACCATCGATTTAAATAATATTTTGCAAACCGTTGAAACGGACCTGGAAATGGTTATACAAAAAAAGAATGCGGTAATCATGCGGGACGGACTTCCTAAAATTGAAGGATACCCTGTTTTGATTTATCAGCTTTTCTACAACCTGATTTCTAATGCCCTGAAGTTTTCCAAAACAGGGATCCACCCGATCATTGAAGTCACCTGCAGTCAGGAGAGCTATATGAACAGTAGTTATTTCCGGCTGATTGTTAAAGATAACGGGATCGGATTCGAGCAGGAGGATGCTGAATGGATCTTCCAAAGTTTTGCCAGGCTGAATGCCAGAGAAAATTATGAAGGGACGGGACTGGGTTTATCTTTATGTAAAAAAATCGTCGACCGGCATCACGGATTTTTGTCTGCCATAGGAAGACCCGGCGTGGGTGCAGAATTTATCATTTTACTTCCCCTAGTACAGGACAATGCGGACTAATTATTTTTTTGTTGACTGCGGAGAACTTTTCTTTTTCCGATTACTGGTAAACACCGCGGCATTTTTGCTTTTTCCCATCTGAAAAATGGTCTTCCCTGAAATCACCGATTTGCTTTTTTTTGTGATATCCGTTGAGGAAGCAAATGCATCACGATGTTTGATCAGCAGCCACGCATTATCACCCTTTCCATTATTTTTTATGTGTACCAGTGCAAATTCGCCTTTTAATTTTTTCCCATTGAGGCGAAATTTCAAAGATCCGGATTTCAATTGGCCGAGTAGTGATTTTTCCATTTCTTTTTTGGACGAAAAGGGTTCCAGTGTTTCATAGCCGCCTTCATCCCATATGATCACGGTTCCAGCTCCATAATTTCCTTCGGGTATGATGCCCTCGAAGTTTTTATAATCATAGGGATGATCTTCCACCATCATGGCCAGTCTCCGGTCGTCAGGGTTAAGCGAAGGACCTTTGGGAATTGCCCAACTTTTTAACAACCCGTTCATTTCCAACCGGAAATCATAATGCAACCGGCTGGCATCGTGTTTCTGAACGACGAAATGCAATGTTTTCACAGACGACCTGCCGCCAATGGGTTCCGGCGTCTGATTGAAAATTCTTTTTTTTTGGTATTCTTTTAATGCCATAACTCGGTTATGACTCTTATGCAAATGACATGCTAGGCCGGATTATTTATTCCGCACAATGGAGCAGGAGTTTCTGGGCCTCCCGGGTAATTTGATTGTAATTTGCCGGTTTGGTGACGAGCTCCACGCCATATTGTCTGCAAAAACTCAGGTCCCCCGGGTGACTGGAAGTAGTGAACACTACAATGGGCAGGTCTTTTAGTTTTTTATGTCTTTTGATCTCGGCCAGGGTCTGCTTACCATCCATTACCGGCATATTGATGTCGAGAATCACGAGGCAGGGTAATTCATTTTCCGTGGCCCGCATCAGATACTGCAGGGCTTCCTTACCATTTGTTGCTTGTGTGACGGTATAGGAGGGATCAACTTTAAAAATTGCATTGCGGATCAGCTCCCGGTCATCAGGGTCGTCGTCTACGCACAGGACAATTCGGGCCATAGTCAGGTTGGGATAGTTCTATATGCAGAGATATGCTTATTTAAATAATTATCATAATATTCGGATAAATTTTCTAAGTTGTTGAAGCGTTTTCAATCTAACTTTTAGCTGCCATGCCGGGAGATACATTACACATTCCTACAAATGCCAAATCAACCCATACTTACGATGCCATCGTGATCGGCTCAGGTATCAGCGGGGGATGGGCTGCCAAAGAATTTTGTGATCATGGTCTGAAAACCCTGGTCCTTGAGCGGGGAAGAAATGTTGTTCACCTGAAAGATTACCCTACTGCAACCCTGAACCCCTGGGATTTTCCGCACCGCGAACAACTACCGCTGGCCATTACCGAAAAGAATCCGATCGTGAACCGGTGTTACGCCTTCAATGAGACCTCCCAGCATTTTTTTGTGAAAGATCATGAGCATCCCTACGTGCAGGAAAAACCTTTCGACTGGATTCGGGGATACCAGGTCGGTGGTAAATCATTGCTCTGGGCAAGACAAACCCAGCGTTGGAGTAAGTATGATTTTGAAGGGCCGGGCAGGGATGGCTATGCGGTGGAGTGGCCGCTCAACTACGATGAAATCGCGCCATGGTACAGTCATGTGGAACATTTTGCGGGTATAAGCGGAAATTTCGACGGGCTGGACACCCTGCCCGATGGTGATTTTCTGCCTGCCTGGGAAATGAATTGTGTGGAATCCGCCATGAGTCAAAAAATCAATGCTCACTACACTGATCGTCACGTGGTGCAGGGTCGTTGTGCCCATCTCACCAAACCCCGCGAAATCCACCTGCAACAGGGACGTAATCCCTGCCAGGCAAGAAGCGAGTGTGAACGGGGTTGCCCTTTCGGTGGATACTTCAGCAGCAATGCCTCCACGATTCCCTGGGCTGAAAAGACGGGAAACCTCACGATACGACCCGACAGCGTTGTACATTCCATCATATATGACGAGGATAAAAAAAGGGCAACCGGAGTTCGTGTGATTGATGCACTCACTAAACAGGAGGTTGAATATTATGCGCGTGTAATCTTTGTAAATGCAGCTACGCTGAACTCAAACCTGATATTGTTAAATTCTGTTTCACATCGTTTTCCAAATGGATTGGGCAACGACAATGGGCTGCTGGGAAAATACATTTGTTTTCACAACTACCGCGGGACGGTTAATGCATCTTATGACGGACCTCTGGATAAATATTATTTTGGAAGGCGCCCGACACAACCCATGATGCCGAATTTCAGAAATGTACATAAACAGGAGATGGATTTTCAAAGAGGTTATATGGTGTTTTTCAGCGCAGGCCGGGGACAGGGTATCTATAGCGGAGAACAGGAACTGGGTGTTTCATTAAAGAATAACCTTTCGGAAGCTGGCGGCTGGTATGTCAGTTCCCAGATGCAGGGTGAAACGATTCCCAAAGAAAAAAACCATGTTCGCCTGAGCAGTGAGCTGAGGGATGACTGGGGCATTCCTGAGCTGGTTGTTG
>JBGPBW010000230.1:0-7795 GCA_041481385.1 Puia sp. | reverse complement strand
CGGTCATCACAGCCAATGGTAACAAGAATGTAAATAATGATGCAGGTCTATGCAGTGCTGCAGTAACCGTGAGTGCAAGTGCAACGGATAATTGCAGTGTGGGAACCCCGACAGGTGTAAGAAGTGATGCGCAGGCATTAACGGATCCTTATCCTGTGGGCACTACAACGATTACGTGGAACGTAACGGATATACATGGTAATGCGGCTGTTCCGGTAATACAGACCGTAACTGTAACAGATATTGAGAAACCGGTAGTCACAGCACCTGCTAATAAAAATGTAAATAATGATCCTGGAGTTTGCGGAGCTACTGTTAACCCAGGCACCGCCACAGCAACAGATAATTGTAGTGTGGGTACACCAACTGGGACAAGAAGCGATGCACTTGCATTAAACGCTGTATACCCTGTTGGTATCACCACTATTACCTGGAATGTTACAGATGTTCATAGCAATGCAGCTGTTCCTAAAACCCAAACTATAACAGTAACAGACAACGAAAATCCAACGATTACTTGTAAATCTGGCAGTCCGTTCAATCGCAATGCAAACTTCGCGGGATGCAGTTATAAGGTGGTTGGAACTGAGTTTGATGCCACTTTTAACGATAACTGTTCCGGTGGGATGCTTAAGAATAACTTTAATAACAATAGTACATTGGCAGGAGCAGTTTTACCAAGTGGCTCGACAACTATTATTTGGACAGCCACTGATGCTGCGGGTCATACGGCTAACTGTAGTTCAGTTGTGAATGTAAGTACCAACTTGTCAGCTAACTGTTCAAATAATAATTCAGCACTTTACTTTGGTTACTCAGGTGATCAAACCGCTACGGTCACAGTCACTCCTACAGGTGGTGTTGGTCCTTATACGGTCACGATTACTATGAGCCGCCCACTGTTGTGTAATCAAGTGAATGATGCTGGTGACGAATCATTCGTGGCAGGTAGCGGAGGTTCATTGGTTAATGCTTCTTGTCCTGTATATCCTGGTTTGGCAACCCTGGCTCCATCTTCTACTAAAACCAATGTGTCTGGTTCATATTCAATTACAGTCACTCTAATGGATGATGCCGTTTTCACTGCAACTGTAACTGATGCAAATGGATGCGTTACGACCTGCACGAATAGCATACACGCGGAAGACGTCCGTTGCTTTGCCGGAAACAGTGGAATTGCGAAAGTCACCATTTGTCATAAGACAGGCAGTGCGAAGAATCCATGTGTTACCATATGTGTGGACCAGGATGCTGTCGCGGATCATTTAGCTCATGGAGATTTCTATGGCAAGTGCACACCGAACTGCCAGCCTGCATTCGCGGGGAATGCTATTCCCGGCTTAAGTACAATGGAATCAACAATCGATACGGTTACAGCTGAGACCACCTTCGGTGCCAAGGCTTATCCGAACCCGACATCCAGTTACTTTAACCTGAAACTGAGCAGTGCCAGCAATGAACCGGTGAACATAACTGTTGTGGACGCGCTTGGCAGAGTGGTTGAACGGAGAACGGAAAACCAACCAAACAGCACCATACAGATCGGTCAGAGTTATCATGGCGGAATCTACTTTGTGGAAGTCATGCAGGGTAGTAACAGGGTAATACTCCGGTTGTCAAAACAGAACTAGCGATTTCCATGTTTAATAGTTGATCAAGGTGGTGTTTAACAAACACCACCTTTTTTTATTTAATACCGACACAATTTCGATTCAAACGCCAGCAGTCCGAAGCCCACCGCAGCGCATTGAAATACTTTATTAAAGATCCAGCGGGATTAGTTTTTGATTTTTGGAACCGGTATGTAATGATGCGAGGGTAGGTGAGAGGTATTGATACCTGATGGTTATATTAATCCATTTCGTGATAAAGAACTCCTTTTTCTCTTAGAAATTCCTTTATGACATCAGCATGTACGCACTGCCCCAGATGAAGAAAAGAATAGTCTGATACCTTAATCATTTTGTTGTCGGTCAGTATTTCGGTATTCACCAGGTCAAAACCCAGGTGTAGATGTTTTGTCGAAAACTGCATGCCATAGATTATACCCTCTGAATTAAATAAAGGTCCGCCGCTCTGCCCCTTTAATCCGGGTGTGCTCAGCTCAATACCATATAATCTGCTTTCATCCTGCAAAAACCGCGTTACCATGCCTTCAATCGGGAAACGGGGAGAAGCCTGATTTCCTGTGTTGGTCCACTCCATGCTGTCGGTCGCCTCATTATATTTATAGTTGGTGAACTCAGGAAAAGGAAATCCCAGACGGCACAAATATTTGCCCTGCCTGATTTTGGAAGTATCTTCTAAGAAATTCGCATGACCGGTATACCGTATGGTTTTAAAGTCGTTAAATTTCAGGATGGCCAGGTCATATTTTGGGTGAACATGCCAGGTAAATCCCGACATGGAATCGATGCAATCCACAAACGTTATGAGTATCTGCACAATCGAATTGGATGTGTATTTATATTTCATCTCCAGGCCCTTCAAACTCATTTTGTATTTGCCATCCCTCGGAATTTTATCCCTTTGTTTCTTAAACGCAGCATAGGTTTGATTCACCTGTTCAGCTGTTGCCAGGATATCGATGATGTGTTTACAAGTGACAGCATATCCTTCCTGGTTTACAAAAAAAAGGGTAGAAGAACCGGGTATGATTTGTTTACCTCCATAGGTTCTTAAAATACTATTTATGGGTCTCGTAAAGCCGGATACTTTTTCGATTGAATTTTCAAACACGGTCAGCTGATTTATTTTGTACAGGGATAAAGATACTTCACTTAAACCTTGATAGAGGACTCGATTCAAAATTCCACTTTAAAAAATCTAAATTCATTTGATTTGGATTAATGTAAATATTTGTAAATTGAGATAATAAAATTATTTTGGTTATGGCGCATTTCGCAAATCTCAGGCATATGTTAAAAACGCCAAAGGAAGATGAGAAGAAGGCGTCTGGAAAAGATAATACAGGTTTGGAGAAATTTAACCGGGACTTTAAAAATTTATTAGATAAAGTTGTGATACCTGCTTTTTTGGAAGTGGGTGACCTTCTTGATAAGCATGAATATAAAACCACTTTTAGTCAAAACAAATCGAAGAAAATATCTGACCTGGGTGAAAGTTTGCTTTTTGGTAAGGAATGGAGAAAGATAAAATTTGAAATAGTTAGCGACAGCCAAAAGCGGAAGGTAAATGTAAGATTATATAGAATCCCCAATTCTAAGACTAATACTTTTGTGAAATACAGCGAGAAACTTTTTAATATTGATGAAATAACCTACCCCTTTTTGGAGGATCAAGTACAGGAAATTATTAAAAAGTTATAAGTAACTTTTCTGCTTACTGAATTTATTCATACCATTTTAATCATTCCAAAGTAAGTTGGCATTTGATTTAGTAATCTAAATAACCGACGTTAGGTGGTTCAAGTATTGCGTGCTGGGTTTATTTTCAGGCTTTAACCTCCATTTCAAGTGCACTAACTTGTCGGACAGCACTTTCAGGCAGAGACTCCCACGAGGGGCGATACAAAAACCTCCTCACGCCTTCGGCGCTCTGGTTTTTTTGCCCGGGACTGGATTTTCTTCGCATCCTTCGGGTGCTTAGATGATCCAAAAAAAGTGGTCTTACCCAATGCCTTTATCCCGCTTCGCGGGATCCGGCATTTTCATTTCTTCGCTTGTGAAAGCAAGCTTTCACCACTTCGAAATAAAAATGCCTCTCAAACTTCGTTTGAAAGGCATTGTGCCCGGGACTGGAATCCTTCCATTCTGGGTTTCAATAGCTTATAAGTTCTGTGTGTCAAAAATGTGTCGTGAATTTAAACATACATCAAAACGCTTCGTTTAATATTCACTTCTTCATTCTTCTTTTCGATTTCGGGGCAAAGATAAATTTTACTACCAAATATTTAGTTCGAAACTGCTCTTTAAATATAGAATAATTGCCCCGATTTTCTAATTTGCAGCGCTTCGATTTTTTGAGAGAAGGTCAATATTATACCATGTTGGTGTCTGACCTTGCTTGTACTGATGATTTTCGATTTAGTACTCATTGGTTTCCTTTTAATAAAATCGCCCCGGGATTAAAAATTTTCCTGAATTGGATATACATACGCCAGATATAAATAAAAGAATAATAATGAAATCACCAGGATGATCACTCCCAATACGGGCGAACTTATCTTGATTCCCTGCGTGCCGGCCTCCAGCTCTGTCTTTAAGAACTGGGCTGTCTCCGAAGAAGCTTCTCCCAAACTGGTTAATTTCTTGTTAGCATTCCCTTTAAGCGCCACGTAAAACTGGATGCCGGCAAAAATGATCCCCGTAAATACCAGGATAATCACCACCCAGAATGTAATCTTGCTGGAAAGTAGATTCCATTCGAAAGCCATTTTTCGATGGTCCAGCCCAAACTTGTAATAATTATACAATTCCCTTTTTAAAAGAGTATCATATTTTGACAAACGTTCTATTACCTGAAGGGTGGTATCACCCGCTGCCGTTTTATGGAAATCGTGTACAGTAGTATGCAGCGCATCTGCAAAACGCTTAGCCTGCCCGGTCGTATCTGTCTGACCATGGGCACCTGAAATGAAAACGAAAAATGAAAATGAACAGATGAAAAATCTAATGCGCTGTACCATAATTTTCAAGAAATGAAGTCCTGAATTGTATTTGCTTATAAATATTACCACCGCATACATTATTTTCATTCGATAAAAATTGCCCCCACCGGTCATCACCTCCTCCGATGATAACCCGGATATCTTTTTCAAGATCCGAATTAAATTTCGACAACCATAAAAAAATTGGATCGCCTGGACCCGGAACAGGTGGAGGAATCTGAATAACCGCTAATTTAACACTAGGATTGTAGGGATGGTATTTCAAAACGTGGTGAACCCCATCCGAAGTAATGATTTCTGTCAGCTTGCCGGAATAAATAATTTTCGTGAATCCGTCCGGATACCTGATTGTGATTATTCCATCATCATCTATCGTTTTTACTACATCACAATCTGCTTTTGTCTCAAGAAAAATGTTAAAGCTGGTCACAGAATCCTTGGGGCCACTATATCTGGCATTTTTATTTACGGGTAGCTGGTAATGTCGAACTGTATCTGTAAATGGTTGCCCGGTTGTTTTTTTGGGTATGTACTGACCCATTGCAGCAGCCATAAAAAAAGTCATTCCCAGCGAAAGAATTCCTTTCATAAAGAAAGTTGAAACGGAGACGGTATTTTTCATTTTGTTGATTTGATGTTAAGCTCGTCTTTGGGCGAACCATCAAAAGTAAAGCAATTTGAATCCACGCCAAGTGGCGATCAAACAAAATGCTTCGATTAATATTCACTTCTTCACTCTTTTTTCGTTTTCAAGACAAAAATATATTTTGCTCCGGAATATTCAGTTCATAACTGCTGTTTAATAAACAACAATTACCTCGGCTTTCTAATTTACATCGCTTCGATTATTTGGGAGGAGGTCAGATTTGACATTCTACTTTTAAACAAGGCAATTTTATAAGTAAAGACTTGTGCTTATTATTTTACAAAAGCGGGAATAAGCGAAACAAAAACGACTTTAAGAAAGTGTGAGTATGCGAAAGGAAGAGTCAAAATAAAATCATATTGTAAAAAATAAAACCTTGTAATCATTTGATGTACAAGGTTTTACTAGTGCCCGGGACTGGATTCCTTCCATCCTGGGATTCAATATCTTATAAGTTCTGTGTGTCAATTATGTGTCGTGAAATTAAACATCAATCTCACTTCGTTTAATATTCACTTCTTCACTCTTCTTTTCGTTTTCAAAGTAAAGATATTATACTCTTAGGTATTTTAAACAAAAAGTAGTTGCATTGAAGAATGTCACCTATGCTTTTTAAAATTATTTTGATGCGATTTTTAAGGAAGGGGTCATCACTTATTTAAAATGAGGTCCTATTTCAGATTCCAGCAAAATTGCATCTAGCAAAGACTCATAAGTTTCATCATAAGTCAGGAGCTTGGAGCCATTTAAGAAAAATGAAGGAGTTCCATTGACCCCGCTGCGAAGGCCACTTTCGAAATCCGTTTCTACCTTGCTTTGCAATTCGCTACTTTTTGAATCTTTTGTAAATACTGCCAGGTCAAGATCCAGGCGTTCAGCCAAAGAGATTAAGAGATTAGCACTAAGCCCACGCTGGTTTTCAAAAATATAATCATGCATTTCCCAGAATTTACCCTGTTTTCCGGCGGCTTCAGCGGCGAGAGCAGAAATAAAGGCATGTGGATGAATCTCCCTGAGCGGGAAATTGCGAAAAACAAAATGGAGTTCCTTACCCTTTTCTTTAAGCAGGCGTTTAACCAATGGATATGCACGCCCGCAATAGGGGCATTCAAAGTCTCCATATTCAACCAATATGATTGCGGCATTGACATTTCCCTGATGGTGATCAGTGGAGTTTACTGCAGGTTTTAATGTTGACATGATTTGATATTTAAGAGATGATTTAATATTTTTAGCGTGATAGCTCTTCTAGCGCCTGCAGAATTCCATCCGCTCCGGGATTGATGGCGTCGGGAGAGAGGTAACTCCATTGAATGATACCTTCTTCGTCGATTAAAAAAAGTGCCCTTTTACTTTCACCGTCTATATCATTGTAGGCTTCGTACAATCTTGAGACAGCGCCCTTCGGCTCAAAGTCGGCCAATAACGGGAAATGCAAGTTTCTGCTTTCCGTAAAAGCCATATGGCACCATTTGCTATCTACAGAGATACCCATGATCTCAGCATTGAATTTGCGAAAAAACTTCAGTGTTTCATTGTACAAAGCCATCTGATCGCTACAGACCGGACTCCAATCGGAAGGATAAAATGCCAGGATGACGCGCTTACCCTTCAACTCAGTCAAATTGAGTTTTTGATCTGGAGTCGAATATAACTCAAATCCGGGAGCAGAATACCCCTTTGATAGTATCATGATTAAATTATTTACTCATTTTCGTATTTGACTGTTACCGGTTATCCATCCATTGTAAGAACTCAGTTACTTTTTCCTTGGATACGAGCAGTTTTTCTTTAATGGGAATAACCGGATTGACAAGAAGTTTACGTGCGAAATAGTGCTCAACTTCTTTAATGGCATTGAAATTGACAAGGTATTGGCGGTTTAACCGGAAAAACTGAATTCCGGATAAGAAGTTTTGAATTTGCTCCAGGGAATAATTGACAAAATATTCCTGTTTATCGAAACATACAATAATCGATGTTTCATTTTTTACATAGAAAAGGGCGATATTTTTAGTAAGGACATTGATGTATTTGTTGTCTTTAAAGATGAGGAAGCTTTTTTTACCGACCGGCGTTACCAGTTTCTCCAGCAGGTCATCCAGGTTTTGAAGACGATTTTGCTGAAAGAAATTTTTGAACTCTTCTGTCTTCTTCAGGTAATTAACTGAAGTAGTCGATGGTTTCAACGGGAGCCCCGGGGGATTCATCCTTTGTGCATTTGTTTGGATTTCCATATTCTGATATTTTTATAAGTTATCAATATTTGAGCATTTGCTAGTGTATTGCAATGTGGTTATTGTAATCCCCGAAGCCAGTGATGAATAAAATCTGCGGTTTCCTTCCATGCCGGATATTCAAAAACCAGGTGATTGTGATCCTTAAATTCCATATAATCCGTTGTGGAATTGCCCATTTTATATTTTTTATAATTGTCGAAATTCAGGGATGCAGAAATAATCCGGTCGCGGCTACCGGAAATCAACAGCAGGGGGCCATGGTTTTTTTTGAAGTCTATT
>JBGPBW010000229.1:0-7803 GCA_041481385.1 Puia sp. | reverse complement strand
GTGGGGAAGTTGTTTCTGCCGTTCGGGCAAGTATGGCCATCCCTTCAGTATTTACAGCAGTGGATTACAATGGCAGGTTACTGGTTGATGGCGGCATTGTTCGCAATTTCCCCGTTAAGGATGTGCGCGAAATGGGTGCACAGTTTGTTATCGGCAGTAATGTAACCAGTTACCTCCTGCCAGCGAGCAAAGTCAATAATGCCCTTCAGGTGCTTCTACAAGTGGCATTTTTCAGAGAGGCAGAAGATACAAAAATGGAAGTACCCCTCTGCAATATATACGTACAGACGCCGCTGGAAAAATATACCATGGCTACATTTTCACAGGCTAATGATATCATTGATTCCGGTCTGGCAGAAGGCAGAAGGTTATATCCGCAATTGAAGAAACTCGCGGACTCACTGAATGCATTGTACGGACCCGTAGATTCCGTGAAGAACCTTCCGGATGTGCACAGCGTCAGGATTACTTCCTATGAAGTAAACGGGCTTAAATATACTACCCAGGATTTTTTTTTACATACAATGGGCCTGCTGACCAATCACGTTTATACTCCGGAAATGCTGGCCCATATGGTTCGAAGGGCAAGTGGAACTCGATACTATAACCGTATTATCTATCATCTGAATCCGCAGGCGGACCATTCAGCTAAAATCATCTTCGATGTGTCGGAAAACCCGCTCACTTTTGGGAAAATATCACTTCACTATAATCAGTTCACCGGAATCAGTGCGATTTTCAATGTGACTTCCCGGGATTTATTTACGCCGAATTCCCGGAGTTCGGCTACGGTTAATATTGGTGAAAATTTTCGGATCAGGGGCGAACATTTGCAATATCTGGGCAGGGCAAGAGAATTTGCCCTGAAATTATCCACGCAGTTTGATCAGATGAATATTACGACATATGTCAACACCAAGGAAGCGGGCATATATAATCAGAATTATCTTGTTCTGGATGGAAAACTGGGTTATTCGACCAGCCGGGATATTACCATCGGATTAGGAACCCGGTTTGAGTGGATCAAATATAATCCTTCAATTACCTCAGCTCTTGAATATATGGGCACAGATGATTTCCCGACCAGTTATATTTATTTTAACCACAACTCGCTGGACAGACCCGTTTATCCCAGACGGGGTTCGAAATCATCCCTGGAAGGAGACTGGGTTTATTCCCAGAATCCCGATATTCAATTGCATTCCAATCAAAGAAATGCGGACACGCTTACGGCCAATACCCCATATCCGCGAATTACCTTGCATTTCGAAAGTTATTCGCCGCTTTCCGATAAAAGTACATTGCTTTTGCAGGTACAGTCCGGCATGAATTTCCAGAAAGGAAATATCATCAATCAGTTTTCCATTGGCGGTCTTACCCATAGTTTCCATAATCAAATCACTTTTGCCGGTTTAAGGGAAGGATCTTTTTACTCGTCCAGTCTGGCGGCATTTGAGACGGGTTTCAGGTATAATTTTTATGGAAATCTTTACCTGACGGCTAAAGCCAACGTCCTCTTTAGCAATTTCGTGAACAACGATAAACCGTTTTACGATACACCTGATTTTTTATCAGGTTACGCATTGACTTTTACCTACAATTTCGTGTTGGGACCCCTGGAATTAAGTGCAATGTATTGCGATCAGTGGCATCGGGTTATGGGGTACGTTAATATCGGAATACCTTTTTAGCAAGGCTAAAAAGGTATTCCGATATTAACAGTGTGGAAGTGTGAAAATGAAATGTAAAATGATTTTTTATAGGAAATATTAATGTCCCGCTGTAATTTTCATAGAAATTTTGTCGAATGTTAACTAAGTTTATTTTACTATTTCGTTGGCCTTAAGTTTTAAGCCTTACGCCTTCAGCCTTATGCTTTCAGTCTCTGGTTAATCCAACAATATCAAGAATTTCTTTTTCCTTATTTGCTGACTGAGCAATTATTTTTTTCCCGTCGGCCAGGATAGCCGCGATATGTTTATCTGACTCCAGTCCTGTTGCATTGATACAAACATTCAGCCACGCTCCCCACACCGACGAACGTGCGCAGAGCGCGCCCACACCCGCATCAGATTTCGAATTCGGATTTCCATCTCTGGCTACTGCTTCAATAACTTCCATCGATTTAAGTGCCACCTGCATAACGCGGTAAGGCACTTCAATTGCCTGGACAGTAGCTTCCTGTATGCGTTTTGCTCTCAATTTTTTTTCTGGTTCAGTAGTTTTTGGCAAACCCCTGGCCTGCATAATACCTTCGAATGCCGTCGCATCTGCGTCAACCAGAGAAAGCAATTCCTTTTTACAGAGGGAGGCTTTTTCAGCCCATTGGCCAAATAAACTCCAGTCTTTCTTTTGTGCAGTCAGATTTGCAACCATGGCGGCAAGACCCGCACCCAATGCGCCTACATATGCTGCCACTGAACCTCCGCCGGGAGCCGGCGAATCACTGGCGGTTTCATCTGCAAATTCGGAAAGTGAAAGACGAACCAGTTGTTCGTCGGCCGGATTTTTTAACATGTATTCAATAATCCTTTCCTCAGGTTTGAATGGTCCCAGTTCATTCAGTCCCATACTCAGGATAGCAATCCGGATAAGTTCCTTTTCGGATACACCGGCTGACCTTTGTTGTTTATTCAAAAAATATTTTCCGGCATCGAGAAGTGCCTGCAATGGAATTAATCCAACCAATTCACTGCCGGTAACACGAAGACCCCGGGCATCGGCCTTCCGGCAGACTTCATCAAAAGCGACATGCAAAGGAGTGGTATTCAAATTGGTCAGGTTCATGGAAATTTGAGCTATGCCATACTCCTTGATAAACCACCCGATCGCCTTTACCGATTTCAGCGATCCGGGAGTCGTTACCGGCTGACCGGATTCATCCTTTACGATTTCACCATTCACCGGATCACCTGTTCTTTTAATCCGACCCGCTTCCCGCACATCAAATGCAACGCTGTTGGCACGGCGAACTGAAGTGGTATTTAAATTTATATTGTAAGCGACCAGAAAATCTCTTGCTCCGATAACCGTTGCGCCCCTCTTTTCGTCAAAATTAGATGGGCCGAAATCAGGTTTCCATTCAGCAAGTTTTATTTTTTCTGAAAACCCCTCGTACTCACCCGCACGAATAACCGATAAATTGCTGCGTTCTTTATTTTTTTGCGCGTTTTCATATAGATATACAGGAATAGAAAGCTCCTTCCCTACCCTTTCAGCAAGTTTTTGTGCCCATAACGCGGTTTCTTCCATGTTAATTCCAGACACCGGGATCAGCGGACAGACATCAGTAGCGCCCATCCGGGGATGTTCACCGCTGTGCAGCTTCATATCGATCAGTTCGCCCGCTTTTTTTATTGCCAGAAAGGCAGCTTCTACAACGACTTCAGGGCTGCCGACAAAAGTAACTACGGTACGGTTGGTTGCTTTTCCCGGATCTACGTTTAATAACTTGACGCCTTCTATTGATTCAATTTCTTTTGTGATCCCTTGTATGATCTGGAGGTCTCTGCCTTCACTAAAGTTGGGAACGCATTCTATTATGGGTGTCATATAGCAATGTTGGCTCGCGCAATGTTAAGGAAAGAAAATCAATCCGCATCGGAAAGCTGTCTGCGGGGACGGATGAAATCCAGGGGTTTTTTCAGGAAGTAACGACCCAGTATTCCGAGAAATTCAGGATAGGCTTTCAGCTTTACCCCTCTTGATCTTACGGCTACGATAAATGCCAGTGAAAAACTGATGAGAAAATTTAAGAATCCAATCGCAAGAACACCCAGGAATATAATGATCAGATAACCCAGGGGTACGTTTCGAATACCCAGTCCGTAAAGGGCAATCGATACGTTTCCGGCCGAAATGGTAATGTGTCGTATATCAAATGGGAATCCCAGGATTTTACTCACTATAGACGACATGCCCAGCATAAAACCCAGAGAAATATTTCCAATAATAGCTCCGGCATTGTTCTCAATAAATCTAACCCTGCGATTTCTCTTTTCTTTCGAAACTCCGAGCCGCCAGACGGGATGATTTTTCATCCTTACCCCTATATGTCCGTAGAGAATTTTATTTTGTACGTAACCAGCGATGATGCCACTTAAAAAAAGAAACACACCCGTAAAACAGGCATAGAGCAGGGAAAGGCTATGCCAGGGATGCTGACTTTCAAGCATGGCCATGGCCTGTTCGCCTTCAAGAATTTTTGTGTTGGTAATCAGGTCATACAGCCAGGCCAGTAAGAAAGTACCCGGGAAAACGACCAGCAGATTGCCTGCAAAGGATGCGATCTGACTGCGCGAAACGCGGGCTACGGTTATGGCCAGGTTATATAAATTGGGTTTATAGGTATTGCCCTTGGTATCCAGTGAACTGGCGACGGCGCTGGCGGTAAATGCGGGCTGTTTGGTGGCCAGCGTACCTCCTGTTGCGTCGATCAGCAGAAAGCCGATGCTGTAATTCATGCTGTAGGCAAATCCATGCCAGAATAACGGCAGCTCAATTTTCGTGATCAGGTTTTTGAATATGGCTATAAACGCAGTGACTCCGCCACCTTTCATGGCGCTCCACATCATCTGGCGATATTCTTTAGGCGTCGATGTGATGTAATGATTTCCTTTCAATCCCTTATGCTCCGCTATCTGATAAGCTACATAACCGAGAGACTGGGACAGGAATTCACGGATGCTGTTTTTCCTGTTTTCATTTCTCACCAGCATTTTAAAAAAAGAAATGAAACGGTCAGAATTGAACTGGGAATTACCATCGAGTATGTCCGTAATCAGTTCAATCCGGCTGAGTTTGTGATTCAGAATGAGTAACAGGTAGGTTTGATGAATGCTGGTGCCGCTGTTGGAATGATTCTGACGAATATATTCTATGGATTCCATGCCCTGTTTTGCCAGACTGAACAAATTTTCACTGATGGTTATACATGTAGCCTCATCTTCTGATTCTAAACAGTTTTCCAGTTTACTGACCAGTTCTGTTTGTTTAAGAAAAGGATTTTCATCTAAGTTCTGGTCAGGCAGATGGTAACGCACTTCTTTTTCCAGTCCGAGATTAGCCACCTGGAAGCTGAGCATTTTCAAAGACTGCATCAGTTGCAACAGGATATGTTTATCATCTACAGAAAACGCGAATCCAATCGATTCAAAAAAAACTTTCCACATTTCGTGGGGAATGGATTCTACCCAGATATAATCATCTGACCGGTAAAAAATACTTGAAATGACGTAAAGAAAATCGTTATCATGCTGAAGTGAAGGAATAAGTTTATGTCGCAATCTTCCGAAAAATTCCGGCCAGAATCCGTTAGCCAGGGGGATTCCACTTTCCGTCAGCGCCGGCGACAGATCGGCACCAGCTAATTGAGAAATCAGCGCATTGTGCAAATTGTACAGTAGTATCGGATGATGCTCCATCTGGCGAAGAAGAGTCTGCAGGTTGACAGCCGGATTCCTTTTCCCTTTTGAAGGCCTGATCACTGAAAAAAAAGATCTGAGAAAATCCAGCCCTCCTTTCTTATCGCAGGTGTGCAATACGGTGCTGCGCCGGGTAACCGATTCAATGAAATCATCAGGTCTTTTCTTACGGGAATCGATCAGGGGCATGGTTGTTTGGTTGGTCCTAATATACAAAGCTCAGGCCACGAATTGACCGCAGAGCATTACTTTGTCTATACAATTCGTCCCGAAGCGGTAAGGCAGGTAAGCCAGCGACGGAACCTGCGCGCTAATGATCAGGTTTGCCAGTTTTCCAGGCCTGAAGCTACCCAGTACATAACCAAGGTCCATTGCGAATGCGCCGTTAATTGTAGCCGCATTAAGTGCTTCTTCCGGCATCATTTTCATTTGTATGCAGGCCATTGCAATAACCATATTCATATTCCCCGAAGGGGAAGAGCCGGGATTATAATCGCTTGCCAGGGCTAGTGCCGCGCCGGCTTCCAGCAATTTTCTGGCAGGTGGGTAGGTCATACGGAGGAAAAAAGCGGCAGAAGGCAGAAGCGTGCAAATGCCTTTCCATCCTGAATTTTGAAGTAGCTCCAAATCTTCCGGATCCATGGTTTCGAGGTGATCCAGGGAAAGCGCGTTCATTTTTATTCCCGTGGTTATTCCACCAATCGAATTCAGCTGGTTCACGTGAAGTTTAGGCCGCAATCCATATTGTTGACCTGCAAGTAATATAGTTTCCGTTTCTTCCGTACTGAAAAAGCCTTTTTCGCAAAACACATCGATATAATCAGCAAGCTGATCACGCGCAATTACCGGAAGCATTTGTTCGACAATTAATTTAATATAGGCGGGATGATTTTCGCGGTATCGTAAGGGATAAGTGTGTGCGCCCAGAAAAGTGGATTTAATTTGCATCGGGGATTTATCTTTCAGTTTCCTGATCACCCGCAGCATTTTCAATTCATTTTCTACCGTCAATCCATAACCGCTTTTTATTTCAACGGCACCGGTTCCCCATTTAGCTACTTCTTCCAAACGTTGCCAGGATAACCGGAAAAGTTCATCTTCGGAGATGGAATCGATCTGACCCACTGTACTCAGGATTCCGCCACCCCTGGCGTTGATCTGCGCATAGTCCAGCCCCCGGATTTTATCCACAAATTCCATTTCGCGACTGCCGGCAAACACCAGATGGGTGTGGCTGTCGCACCAGGCGGGCATAACCAGTCGGCCAGTGCAATTGATCTTTTCATCCGGAAGGTTGGGGATTTCCTTATGCAGATTATCCATTTTACCAAAGGAGACGATCTCTTTTTCCTGGATGAGCAGCCAGGCATTTTCAAGACAGGGAAGTTCGGCCATGTCCTTTCCATAAAGCGGTGAATCTTCGCTGCGAACATTTACCAGTTGCTGAATATGGGTGAGCAGTTTGGTTGACATCAGAGTTTAAAATCTTCTTTTGTTTTCTGTGCCAGTGGATAACCGGCATCCGCATGACGAATCACACCAAGTCCCGGATCATTTCGTAACACTCTTGAGAGTCTGGCTGCCGCGTCGTCCGAGCCGTCTGCAACGATCACCATACCAGCATGGATGCTATATCCCATCCCCACACCGCCTCCATGATGAAGACTTACCCAACTGGCTCCCGCAGCCGTATTGACCAATGCATTGAGTATGGGCCAGTCTGCAACGGCATCGCTGCCATCCAGCATGGCTTCCGTTTCCCGGTTGGGCGACGCTACAGATCCTGTGTCGAGATGATCCCGTCCAATGACAATGGGTGCCAGCACTTTTTTTGTCCGCACGAGTTCATTGAACGCAAGTCCCGCTTTTTCCCGTTCTCCCTGTCCGAGCCAGCAAATTCGGGCAGGCAATCCCTGGAACGTGATTTTTTCTTTAGCCAGTGTCAGCCAACGTTGCATGGAATGATTTTCCGGGAAAAGTTTCACCATGAGTTCATCTGTGACCGTTATATCCTGGGGATTTCCGCTGAGTGCAGCCCATCGAAACGGGCCTTTGCCTTCACAAAAAAGCGGCCGGATATAGGCCGGTACAAAACCGGGGAAATCGAAGGCATTCGCGAGTCCTCTTTCTTTCGCACGTGCGCGGATATTGTTTCCATAATCAAAGGTGATACTTCCTTTTTTCTGAAGGGTAAGCATTTTCTCCACATGTTCCTTCATGGAATCATAGGCCAGTTCAATGTAGTCGTGTGGATTTATTTCACGCAGGGTTTTCGCTTCTTCCAGAGATATTTGGTGTGGCCAATATCCGATCAGCGGATCATGAGCTGATGTCTGGTCAGTAAGCGTATCGGGAATAATATTTCTTTCCAGCAAACGTT
>JBGPBW010000228.1:0-7827 GCA_041481385.1 Puia sp. | reverse complement strand
TACCCTCCTACACGCCGCCTGTGGGCAATAATTTTACAGTTATTACCATGAGCCACACCAAAGACACTGTGAATGCCGGAGATACTATTTATTTAAATGTGGCCGGGACGATGTATGATACATTATATGTATATGCCTATTTAACGACTAAATCCACGGCCACGGGATCTCCTGTTTACTCGACAGGATCTTCTTCCGCTCCGATCAAATTAAACAGAATACTCGGTTCATCCAATGCAACGGACGTGAATCCATGGACGTCAACCATTGCACTTACAGGCGTCACATCCGTTCATGGATCCAAGCTGACGATTTCCGGAAATTTTATTTACCAGTTGAGTCTGAGCAGTGAGGGTGGCGGTCTTGCAGCGGCCGCTGACGCCGGAGTAATTAATAAAACCGTATACGTTCAATAATCGTTAGGGGTGAACCAGTTATTTGAGGTCTGATGTTCTGCGTTTATTATTGAATGCCCACTGAAGAAATACAGGAAATGCAAGAGCCCATGTGGAAACATCATGTTTGCCACCATCGATTTCATAATAACAGATATCTGAAGAAGGATTATAGCCTTTTTCCGTCAGCGCGGAAATAAGATCCATCGTATCGTCTATGGAATCAATAATACCGTTTCCATTCCGGTCTTCCGTTTCGTCCTCCGTTCCGCATTCAAAGAAGAATTTCATGCCCGGTACGAAATCTGCATTTTTTATCTGATTGTGCATGATCCGGTGTTGTTCGTCCTGGTATTCCGGATCATCTTTATCCAGGGTTCGCCACCAGAGTGAACCTGAAAAGATACCAGCTACATTAAACAAGTCGCTCCTGCGCCAGGTTATATCCAAAGCGCTCAGTCCGCCGAGTGAAAAGCCTGCAAAAGCCCATCTTCCGGTAAGCCTGCCGGGGAAAAGCAACCGTATGGCAGGCACCAGTTCATCTGTAATAAAATGCATATAACTGTTGGCCAGGTTTCCCCTCCCTTTGTAATCCGGGACGGTGGCTGTCCCGTATTCGAATTTCCGCAAAGGGCCGGCATGTATGCCAATACAGAGCAGGTGTCGAATGGCTTTTTGATGGTAAAGTTTTTCCAGAATGTTTTCAAAAGACATGGTTCGCAGGTCCTGCCCATCATTAATGAGCAATACGTCAAAAGTCTCTGATGGGGTATTCGGCTTGTCCCGCGGTAAGTAAAAATCTATACGCAGGTTTCTGCCCAGTTCTTCAGAGGGAAAGGAAAGGGTCTCCAGTATTCTAATTTCGGGGTTAACGGACGGCATATTTTCAAAAATAGGCAAGAATAAGGAGTTCATTTGTTTTTATAGCATTTTAAAAATAAATTTGGATGCCCACCAACCCTTTTAGCATGAATATTAAGGAAGAATATTATAAATGGCATTCCCCTTCCCTGGACCGGGATTTGGAGATGCTCGTATTTGGACATGCCGGCCAGCCTGTGATATTATTTCCGACGTCAAAGGGTGCCTATTACCAGAATAAGGACCAGGGTATGATTGATGCAGCCCGCTTGTTTCTCGAAAATGGCAGGGTGAAAATCTATTGTCCGGATAGCATTGATGCCGACAGTTGGTATAACAAAAACATTTCTCCGCCCGAACGGGCTTATAACCAGGATCGATACGACCGGATGATTTCAACCGAACTCGTACCCTGGGCTCAGCACGAAACCGGATTTGAACGGATGGCATTTGCCGGCTGCAGTTTTGGCGGATACCATGCCGTGAATACAGCTTTCCGGCATCCCAGCCTGACCAGTTATTGTTTTTCGATGGGCGGCGCATTTGATATAAAACAATTCACTGACGGATTCTATAATGACACCATTTTTTTTAATAACCCGGTAGACTATATACCGGGCGATAACAACCCGAATCTGTGGAAAATGGGTATCATCCTCGGAACCAGCGATCAGGATATCTGTAGGGAAGAGAATGAACGTCTCGATCTGATCCTGCAACAGAAAAATATCAGACACTGGCTTGACCTCAGGCCGAATGCAACGCATGACTGGCCTGTATGGCGTGAAATGTTTCCACATTATCTTTCCTTAATCAACTAACTTCCAGAAATAAACAAACCGCATGAAAAAAATCGGCGTTCTCTACGGCAAAGAAAGAAGCTTTCCAATGGCATTCATAGAGGCGGTAAATGGAAAGAACGTTCGTGGTATAATAGCAGAATCGGTCCTTATTGACAAAGTGGTTCAGGGCCAGTCCAGTGGGTACAGTGTCATCATCGACCGTATTTCACAGGATGTACCTTTTTACCGAGCCTACCTGAAAAATGCGGCAATCAGCGGTACGGCAGTTATTAACAATCCGTTCTGGTGGAGTGCAGATGAAAAATTTTTTAATAATGCCCTGGCCACTAAGATCGGGGTACCGGTACCCAAAACAGTTATTCTTCCTTCCCGGGATCTTCCGGAAGACACTTCGGAATTATCTTTTTCTAATCTCGCTTATCCCCTGGACTGGGAATCAATTTTTAAATATGTCGGTTTCCCTGCTTATATGAAACCCTTTGCGGGCGGAGGCTGGAAAAATGTTTACCGCCTTCAGAGTGCTGAAGATTTTTATCAGAAACATAGTGAGACCGGACGGCTCGTCATGCTTCTGCAGGAAGAAATTGTTTTTGAAGAATATTACCGCTGTTATTGTATCGGCGGAAAATATGTGCGGATCATGCCTTACGAACCGCGCAACCCGCATCATTTGCGTTATGTTGCCGATTTCAAACCTACAGAAGAGCGGCTTCGGCAGATGGAACAGATTGTGTTGAGGATTTGTGAGTATCTCGGCTATGATTTTAATACGGTAGAACTTGCTGTAAAGGATGGTATTCCCTACGCCATAGATTTCTGTAATCCCGCACCGGATGCGGAAAGGACAAGTGTGGGTGAAGACAATTTTAACTGGGTGGTTGAAACGGCCGCAATTTATGCTATTGAAAGAGCACTGGATTCAAAAGAAGGTCTCGATAACCTCACCTGGGGAGAATACATTAAGAAAAGTACGATGCAAAAACCCTTAATGGGATGAAGCAGATTAATGTGGCAAATGTGGAATTGTGAATATGTAGAAATAAAAAATGGAATGGGGAAATGATGATGAGAAGATTTAGAAATGGAAGTGTACATATACAGTCATCTCCATATTTTCAAATTGTCATTTGCTTTTTAAATTATTAATTTCTACATTTTCACAATTCCATCCCGCTTTTAGCGGGACCACATGAAAAATATGTTTCTTAGGAAAACCTTTCACTATGGCGAACATCAACTATCAGAATTTTACACTGGGGATTGAAGAAGAATACATGGTCATCGATCCGACGAGCCGTGAACTCAAGAGTCATGAACAGAAAATTGTATTGGAGGGCCAGAAAATAATCCGTGACAAGGTAAAAGCAGAAATGCATCAGGCCGTTGTGGAAGTGGGAACAGATATCTGTACAGACATAGATGAAGCTTACCAGGATGTATCCACTTTGCGAAAAACCATTTCCCAGATTGCCGCTGACCAGGGGTTATGGGTGGGCGCGTCAGGAACACATCCTTTCAGCCACTGGGAAAGTCAGCTCATCACAGATCACGCACGGTATAATGAAATTGTAAATGAACTGCAGGAAGCGGCCCGCAGCAATCTGATCTTCGGCCTGCATGTGCATGTGGGTATGGAAAGCCGAGAAATGGCCAATCACATAGCTAATTCAACCCGTTATTTTCTTCCGCATATTTATGCCCTCAGCACCAATTCACCGTTTTGGGAGGGACGGAGTACGGGGTACAAATCTTTCCGGACAAAAGTATTTGATAAATTTCCGCGCACCGGTATTCCCGAATATTTTGAAAGCATCGAAGCATATGAAAATTTTATCAAATTACTGGTCAAGACAAACTGCATCGATAATGCAAAAAAAATCTGGTGGGACCTGCGGGTTCATCCTTTCTTTAATACCGTCGAGTTTCGGATTTGTGATGTACCGATGACCGTAGAAGAAACCATTTGCATTGCGGCGCTATTCCAGGCGATTTGCGCGAAAATTTATAAGCTCCGTACGCAGAACCTGAATTTCATAATCTATCAGCGGGCGCTGATCAATGAAAATAAATGGCGTGCAAGCCGCTATGGCATCGATGGTCATCTTATTGATTTTGGGAAGGAAGAAGAAGTCAACACCCGGGTACTGATATATGAATTGCTTGATTTTATTGACGACGTGCTCGATCCCCTGGGCAGCCGTGAAGCCGTTGGCATTATCCCGAAATTATTTGAGACCGGCACAGGCGCTGACCGGCAACTGAAAGTATTTGAAGAAAGTAAGAGCCTGATCAAAGTGGTGGATTATATCCACGACCAGTTCCTTTATGGACTATAAAAGATTCTCAATGACCATTGCACTGGCTCCCCCGCCACCGTTGCAGATTCCGGCAGCTCCATAGCGTGCTTTTTGCTGTTTTAGAATATAAAGCAGGGTCACCAGGATCCGGGCTCCGCTGCAACCCAGCGGGTGGCCAATCGAAACTGCACCACCGTGCAGGTTTACCCTAGCCGGATCCAATTTCATCCGTCTGGTGTTTTCAATCCCTACTACGGAAAATGCTTCGTTGAGTTCCCAGTAATCAATGTCTTCCATTCGAAGACCTGCTTTTTTCACGGCGTGAGGTGTGGCGATCGATGGAGATGTTGTAAACCACTCCGGCGCCTGTTCGGCATCGGCATATGAAAGAATACGCGCCAGGGGTTTCAGTCCCGTTTGTTTTAACTTTTCTTCACTTAACAGAACGAGCGCGGCAGCTCCGTCATTCATGGTACTTGCATTGGCAGCCGTCACGGTGCCTTCCTTTAGGAACGCCGGTTTCAAAACGGCAATCTTGTCAAACTTTACATTGAACGGTTCTTCGTCCTGTTCAATCCGCTGGGTCTCTCCCTTTTTTTTAATTTCAACCGGCACCACTTCGTCTTTGAACTTACCAGACTTCCAGGCTTCCTGTGCACGCCGATAACTTTCTGTGGCAAACGCATCCTGCTCTTCCCGTGTGATGCCGCAGGTGGCGGCACAAAGTTCTGCTGCATGACCCATGGCTTTGCCATCATAAACATCTGTCAGGCCATCTTTTGCCAGTCCATCAATCAGCAGACTGTTACCGTATTTATTCCCCCATCGCATTTGTTCGACGTAAAAAGGTACGCTGCTCATATTTTCCATTCCGCCGGCCACAACCATTTCTGTATCGCCGAGCAGGATGCCCTGCGCGCCAATAGCGACCGATTTCATCCCGCTGGCACAAACTTTATTCACCGTCGTACAATTCACAGTGTCGGGGAGACCGGCAAATTTTGCAGCCTGCCGGGCAGGTGCCTGACCCAGATTCGCCTGCAATACTGACCCCATCAGTACGTCCTGTACTTCCGAAGGATTCAAACCGATTTTGGCGAGTGCTTCCCGTATGGCAATGGCACCAAGTTGGGTTGCAGGTATGTCTTTCAACAGTCCTCCAAAACTTCCGATCGGAGTGCGCACAGCAGATACGATATATACAGCCGAACTTTTCATTGGAAAATTTTCAGCAAGTTAAATCAAATGCGCCTGATCCGTAAAATGGCTCCTGTTTAGGGCCGGCTATGAGGTGAGCCATGTGAAAATTCGGCAGGGTGGTCCCGGGAATAAAAAAATTCCGCCTTCATTTTATATCCTTTAAATTTAAACTTTCATAAAATATTTTTTAACATAATGATGCCATGGGAGATTTACAAATTCATAAACAATCCAAAAAATATGACGCGGTCATTGTGGGCTCGGGTGCAGGTGGTGGAATGGCTGCCTATGTTCTGGCCCATGCCGGTTTAAAAGTTTGTCTGCTGGAAGCGGGTCCCATGTTTGATCCAAAAAAAGATTCCAATCAGCTAAAAAATCCCTGGGAGTCTCCGCGTCGCGGCGCCGGCACAAAATTCAGGCCCTTCGGTGATTTTGACGGCTGTTACTGGGGCTGGACGATAGACGGAGAACCTTATACGCATGTTGGCGATACAAAATGGGAATGGTGGCGGGCCCGTATGCTGGGTGGCAGAACCAATCATTGGGGAAGGATTTCACTGCGCTTCGGCCCCTTGGATTTTAAAAGAAAAAGTATCGACGGACTGGGTGATGACTGGCCGATCGGTTATGATGACGTTAAGCCCTATTATGATAAAATCGACCAGATGCTGGGCGTATTTGGCACAAATGAAGGGCTTTATAATGATCCGGATGGTATTTTTCTTCCGCCGCCTAAACCAAGACTTCATGAATTATTTATAAAAAAGGCCGGAAAAAATGTTGGCGTCCCGGTCATACCTTCCCGTTTATCCATACTGACCAAGCAAATTAATAAAGAGCGCGGGGCTTGTTTTTTCTGTGCTCAATGCGGACGCAGCTGTAAAGTGTACGGAGATTTTTCTGCTTCTTCCTGCCTGGTTATTCCCGCATTGGAAACTGGCAATATCGACCTGGTCACCAACGCCATGGCCCGTGAAGTATTGACTGACCGGGACGGACTCGCAACAGGCGTTTCTTATATCAATAAAGAAGATATGCAGGAATACCAGGTGAGTGGCCGTACGGTCATTCTTGCAGCCAGTGCCTGCGAAAGTGCAAGACTTTTGTTGAATTCAAAATCGACCCGGCACCCAAATGGTTTGGCCAATAGCAGTGACATAGTGGGAAAATATCTTCATGATTCGACGGGGGCAGATATGGGTGGAATCATTCCGGAACTTTTCGACAGAAAAAGATATAATGAAGATGGCGTGGGCGGAATGCATGTATACAGTCCCTGGTGGCTGGATAATAAAAAACTCGACTTTCCGCGCGGTTATCATATAGAATATGGTGGCGGATTCGGGCAACCGTTATATGGATTTAACTGGGGTATTGAAAACCTGAATGGAACTTATAAAATAAAGGGCAAACAAAAAGAAGCCGGCGGTTATGGTGCTTCACTCAAAGAAGATTACCGGTATTTTTTTGGCGCTCATGTGGGCATGGCAGGTCGCGGGGAAGCCATAGCGAGAAAAGAAAGTCTTTGTGAAATCGATCCCAGCGTAGTTGACAAATATGGTATCCCGGTACTGCGCTTTAATACGTCCTATACTGATTATGAGATCAACCAGGCCAAACATATGAAACAGACATTCTCTGAAATCCTGAACAGCATGGGCGCCGTGATAACCTGGGGTGGGGACGACGGAAAACACAATGATTATGGCCTACACGCACCTGGAAATATTATTCATGAAGCGGGTACGGTGCGAATGGGTAATGATCCCAAACAAGCCCCTTTGAATAAATTCAGCCAGGCCCACGAATGCAAAAATCTTTTTTGCGTGGATGGCGGCCCCTTTGTTTCCCAGGCCGATAAAAATATCACCTGGACCATCCTGGCCCTTTCCATGAGAACAAGTGAATACATTGTGGATCAGATGAAAAAACAAAATATTTAAAATAACAGTCATGGACAGACGAAAATCAATTAAGACCCTTGTAGTTGGTGGATTTTCAATCGGTGTCGTTGCAGAAGCCTGCACGTCGCCCGTAGAAAGTCCGGTGACGCCTTCTGAAAAAGACAAGGAATCCATTGTTTCGGGTTTAAACCGCATGAAAGAGGAAATAGCCTTTGAAAAGAAAATAGAGGCCGAGCCCGCTTTTTTTACCGCCGCCGAAATGGCTACCATTACTTTGCTGGGAGATATAATTATACCCCGGGATGAAATCAGCGGAAGTGCATCGGACGCGAAAGTTCCTGACTTTTTTGAATATATAGTAAAAGAT
>JBGPBW010000227.1:0-7831 GCA_041481385.1 Puia sp. | reverse complement strand
GGATATAAAGGAATCGTGATGACATCCTGGTCTACCTCCGGAGTGTACACTCCTTCTTATGAATCTGAAGATGATCTGGTTGAACTGTATGCCTTGCGCCACGTCTACCCGATAACCGGTTTTAACATTTTGATCAGCGCTTATATAAAGGCGATGAACGCTGATCATCCACTCGACATTAATCAATTTATAAAAGATTATTGCCGGTTTACATTTGGGTTTGATGAAAGTCAATCAGAACAATTTCAAAAAGCCCTTTTTACCGCTCCCTATACGATTACAAACGGGAAAGTAAACGCTCCCGGCCACATAACCGTGAACGACTTATTAGACAGCGTGAGCCAAGCCTCCAAAATTTTTCGCAAGCTTCGGCCGGAAAAAAATATCAACATGTATAGCCATTTTCAATTAATGGCAGATATCAGGGTTTACTATGTCAGCTTTATGGAAATCGAAAAAGAAGTGAACAGCGATAACTTCACCCGGGATAAAATACCCGTTTATCTTACCCGTTTAAAAGAATTGATGAACGTGGAGGCTGAATTGGATGAAAGGTTCAGGACACTAAATCAGGATGTACTTTACACAGCCGCAATAGATGAAGAAAACAAACTGAGAACCCAGAAAATACATAATTTATATAACCGATTGTCGGGAATCAAATGAATCAGATGTACAAATTCCTTTTTAAGTTAATGATCATTTCTGCGCTTGTAATATCTAGTGCCGGATATTCAAAAGCCCAGAACCTGAATCTCATACCTTATCCCAGCCAGGTTGAAGTATTAAAAGGGAATTGTGTTCTGTACAATTCGCAGCTTTTTACAAATAATAATAAGCTATCTGGTATACTTCATTATTTCAATGAAGAAATGGGCTTGCAGCAAATAAACAGCCATACCCCTAAGCAGGTTATTGAACTGAAAATCCAACGTTCTTCGGCTGTTTACGGCTCTTACGAACTGGTAACTTCTGAAAAGCAGGTGGCCATCACGGCTCCGGATTCTGCGGGATTGTTCAATGGCCTGATGACCTTGTTACAGCTTTACAAATCAGCGACCTTGTTAAATGATAAACTGGTGTTGCCGCGTGTGGTTATTCATGATCAGCCAAGGTTCGTCTGGAGAGGTTTTATGCTGGATGAGTCGCGCCATTTTTTTGGAAAACAAATAGTAAAAGAGTTGCTAGATTGGATGGCTTTCTACAAGTTGAACCGTTTTCACTGGCACTTAACTGATTCGCATGGTTGGAGGATAGAAATAAAAAAATATCCCCTGTTAACGATTATTGGAGGCAAAGGGAATTTTACAGACTCGCTGGCGGTAGCCACCTGGTATACGCAGGAGGAAATCCGTGAAATTGTTGACTATGCAAAAGACCGATTTATTACCATTATACCTGAAATCGACATGCCGGGACATGCAACTGCAGCAACCCGCGCCTACCCCATGCTTTCAGGTGGCGATGCACCAGGGTATCCTGGTTTTACTTTTGATCCGGCCAATGAAGAAACCTACGCTTACTTAACCGATATTTTGAAGGAAATCAGAACGCTTTTCCCGTCCGGAATACTACATTTAGGCGGCGACGAGGTTGCCTTTGGTATCGCTGCATGGGAAAAGAATCCCGGGGTTGCTCAATTAATGGCCGCAAATCAGTTTACTGATTTGAACCAGGTAGAACATTATTTCCTGAGAAGAATGGGAGATCGTGTTTTACAATTCAGTAATTACCTGATGTGCTGGGATGAAGCAGTTTCTGCAGGATTGCCTGTTAGTAAAACTTATGTTTGCTGGTGGCGACAAAATAAACCCGAGAGTTTAAACGAAGCCATATCAAAAGGATACCAGGTGGTTTTATGTCCACGATTGCCATTATATCTTGATTTTGTACAAGACAGTACGCACAGGTCCGGTCGGAAATGGGACAAAATAAAATACAATTCATATCTGGATATATATCATTTTCCAGAAAATTCAATAGCAGCCGATTTGTCCGATAAAACCAACATACTTGGCCTGCAGGGAAATTTATGGACGGAGACCGTTATCTCAAAAAAGAGACTGCAATATTTAATATTCCCAAGAATGGCTTCGCTTGCAGAAGCTGGCTGGACCGCTGGTTCGGCTAAAAATGACAGCCAATTTAATACAAGATTAAAAGCTCATCTGTTATTATACGAAAAGGAAAACATCTATTACTATAATCCTTTCCAACCGGATCAGCACCCTGAATCCATAGATGTAAAGAAGAAGGGCGATCAGGACTAGCTATACGAGTGTTTGGATATGGACTGGTGGGTGGAGTCGAAGTGCTCCGAAAACTAAGTAGAAATATTTATACAGCACCATTATGGCCGCACCCAGATTTTGAGTTTTTTACATTCGGGAAGACGGCCAAGATATATCAGACCACTGGTGGTTTTGGTTCGAGGTTTCTGTTTTTCCGGAGGTTCCGGTTCGCTGGCTTGAGATGCTGACACATTTTGGTTGGTTGGTGGAAGAGGATCTGAATCGGTGGATGAAAAATATTCGACTGCTGACTGGCCCTCTGTGATTTTTTGAAGCAAAAAGGAACGGCGTGTTCTTGTCATTTTTCTGGCTCCTGAAGCCATTTTTGGATACGAATTGAAATCAGTCATGCCCTTTTCCCGGCCTCTTTCCAAAGGTTCCTTAACCGTTCTGACTTCGGAATTATTTTTCGTTGTATGCAGGAGCGGGTTTATGTATTTTTTCTTCAGGATTTCTGTAATAACGGTTGCTTCCATTCCTTCCTTCAGCATCTTGATCGCTTCACCCGTTAATGTTCTGTAGAGCGCATACTGTTTTACCTGTTTGGGCACCAGTTTATACAGAGAAGCTGCGATGGGGGAAGCTTGCTTCAACCGGCTGCTGCTTTGGCGAAACCCTGTAAAAGCAGGGTCCTTTTTAGTTCGCTCACCAGTAAGCGAAGATCCCCGACGCCATATTTTCTGATCAAAATAGGGCGAATAATAAAAACACATCCGGAGGCGGGGATCGTAGCCGGTTATTATATTATATGTTAATCGTTTGGCCATTTGTACTAGCGGGATCAACGCTAACCCGTCGTTTAAAGTATGTCGCTGAAGAAAAAAACTTTTATCACCAACAGGTATCCATCAGATTTGTATCTCATCACCAGTTCGACTGTATACATAAAGCGCAGTTTTGCCTTTTCGCAGTTTTTTTGGGGGAATAAGTAAGTGCTGTGGTCCCGAATATAACAGACAGTCTACCAGAATGGTACTGTTGAACGAATCTTCAAGACCCTTCTCTATCAGCAGATAGTAAAGCAGAAGGATATGGGCCAGTAGAATGCCAGTTCAGTACATCGAACGACTCAATGAAAAGGATCTGAAAAGGACTAATCATTCGAAAAGACCCTATGGTTTTAAGTTATATCTAAGGGAAAACCATTAGAGGCAAACGGCTTGCAAAGTAAATCCGGGCTAAAATAATCATATTGATAAAATATACATTATCATACCTTACTTTCAAATAAAAAATGTTACAAATAACGTTATTGCTGGCTTTCGTCATTCCGGCCATACTTTTCTTTCTTGCTCAACAAAGAATATTGCAGGTAATTAGCCCGGAGAATAGAGAAATGTTTCCAGGATCGGTATGGTTACAACTCATCCCCGCTTTCGGTTTGGTTTGGCAATTTATTGTCGTTGTCCGAATTTCCCATTCAGTATCAAAGGAATTGGCTTCTAAAATAGGCGAATCCATTCTTGATAATTCACAGGTACAAATTAAAGGAACAAACGAGTCCTCAACTTATACTATCGGTATAACGTATTGCATATTTACTACCATTGGTGTTATTGTAAACTATTCAATGATGCATTCTACTTCATATCTAAAGTTGTTCGGAAGTTTTTTCTTTCTTACAGGAATGGTTTGCTGGATTATTTATTGGGTCAGGCTCGTCAATACAAAAAACAAACTCGTCGGGTTATCAGTCGGGATTGCCAGATAACCAGTCTTTGCAATTACCCCCTATTCACTATCAAAAAATTTTGACCAGTTCACACGATGATCGATGCGGCGGATAACGAGACTATCTAGTGAACTCTATATATCAATTGCCACTCGGGCAGGGACTCATTTACTCATGAAGAAGCAAAGACTTTTATTAGAACACTTATTTACCTTGTTATAGCAATTGTATTATCTTAATGACTGAAAAGTTAGATGGAAAGTGAGTAAATAGTTGTTTTAATAGAAAACAGAATAATTTCGTTTGCGAAATTAAAATCGCCATATTTTAACTAATGAAAATAGCATTCCTGACTATACTGACCTTTATACTTGCTGGTTGTAATAATTACACAATCTATAAAAACAAACCTGCTAACAAAGCTGATATTTTAATTAACGAAAGACTGGAAGCAGATCATCCCAATTTAAAACCTATGTATGGTGGCGAAATAAAAAGTGAGGAAGAAAAAGAAATCGACAATAAATTTATTAGCGAAGTATTGCAGAAATATAAAGGCGATACGGTTAAGGCTGCGAAAGAATCTGCCCGAGACGGATGGTACTATTTTTACAAAGAGATAATTGATACAGCCATGTTTCGCTTCAACCAAAGCTGGTTAATTGACAAGAATTACCCTGCAAGCTATTTTGGTTTTGCGGCCATTAGAGAATATCAGGGGATTACAGTTGAAGCAGAAATATATTATCAATTAGCATATAAACATGACACTTCCGACTCGCTGACAAATAAGTATTTGCATCAAATTGCAGAAATCAGAGAAAAACAAAAAGACACTTTGGGTCTTATCAATTCTTATTACAGAGTATTGTCACTCTTTGCCAAAGACGGCATATCAACAGGAAAGTTGGGTTTTTTCTATTCTGTACTCAACATGCCCGATAGTGCTTTAAAATATTACAATTTGACAATCGAGTATGACCCTGACTACGATCAGACGTATATCAATAGAGGCTGGCTTTATTTTCAGAATCATAAAACAAAAGAAGCAATCGCGGATTACACAACCGCGATTGACAAAAACATAAAATCGATAAGTGCTTATGCAAATAGAGCTAGCATCCTAATGCTTGATAAACAATATGAAAAAGCTATTCCTGATATAAAGCAGTGTATTTTGCTAGACCCTAAATACCCTGACTTTCATAGTGCCCTGGCGGAATGCTATTTTGAGTTAAATCAAAATGACGAAGGATGTAACGAACTTAACATTGGTATTCAAAAAGGCGGACGATTTTCTGACCTTAAAAATCAACATAGTTGCAAGTAAAAACCGGTGCTAAAAGTTCATTAACAGGAGGTGCCTTTTTCTGATCTGTACCGAAGGAAACCGGTAGAGATGCGTGAATTGACCAACTCCCAACCTGATCATATTTATCATTTCACTTATATGAGAACACACTTAACGGCTTTGCTCGTCCTTTCCTTTTCAACCATTCATGGATTAAGCCAGAAGACATCAAGCAGCACTTTGTTTGGAAACAAAAACTACCATTTTTCTCTCCACATATTTGCTCCAACTGAATCTGATGAAGATAAGTATAATGCTGTTTTCACTTTTTACAAGTTCACTAACCAAAAGAAAGTAATCATCCGTCGTGATTCACTCTACTGTATGAACGACGATATAGACTTTATGGATTTCAATAATGACGGAGTCAAAGACTTGCTGGTTTTCCACTCCACCGGTGCCAGAGCTAATCCAACCTATTATTTATATCTTATAGACAATAAGAATCTTCAGCTTATCCCGGTTCTTCATTTTGAGGATTTACCCAATCCCTACCTTGATTCTCCCGCCAACATAATCGTAAGTGTGGGACTAGCTGGCTCCAATTATTATTCCTTTTACAGATTATCAAAAACCAATAAACTAATAACCCTGCTATAGAATGTCGAAGAAGATCCTAAAGATTCTTTGCAATATGAGAAAATTATAAAGCGTCTTAGCAAAAGTAAATAATTCACTTCTATTAAAATGATTACTGACTAGTGGAAGTATTTAAATTCTCGGAGAAGATAAATATTAAAGATTCGCCTGAAACAATCTTTGATTTTACACAAGACTATGACCACAGACTCAGTTGGGATAGCTTTTTAAAGAAAGCGGAATTAATCAACGGAGCGGTAAAAGCGGATAAGGGAGTGCGGGCCTATTGTGTGGCAAAAAACGGGCTGGGAATGGAAACTGAATATGTCAGTTTCAACCGGCCTAAAGTGACGGCCGTAAAAATGACGAAAGGACCATTTTTATTTAAGACATTCCTGGGCTCATGGAATTTTAACGAATCTGAACCGGGGACAACAGAAGTAACTTTCCTGTATTCATTTGAACTCCGGTTTCCATTCAGCTTGCTGAATTATTTTATTAAACGAAATTTGCAGCACAATGTGCGGCAAAGACTGCTCGACTTAAAAGTCTGCATCGAGAAAAGCTCAAACGCCTGACAAGTTCCAAGTAATCAATCATCATTGATTACAACTTAAGAATAATTAACCCTGAAATGTGACTTGCCTAAGGGTAAACCCTTAGTCAAAAATACCCTAGAAATTAAATTCGAGCAGATTGCACATGTTGATTTGATTTAAAAATCGGCATTTAAAATCAACTTCACTTTTTTGAGGAAATTATTCTGTGTTGATTCAATGCCATCCAATGATTTCATATCTGAAACATCAAATGCTTGAAACCGAAACATATTTCCGCCGTATACACCGTTTGTCCCATCGTTAAAAATGCCTACCTCGGAAGAATCCTTAACTAACCATTTTACAGTCCCGTCCTTGTTATAATCAAAATTAAATATGGGTAAAGGTGTCTTTTTATTTCTTTTACTATCATAATAATAGTACTTGTGATTATACATGCCTTCTTGGGTTTCAAATTTTGTTAGGAGGATGCCGTTAGCTGGTATTTTGTATATTCTACGGCCATTTTCATATAAAATATTTTCTCCATTAACTTGATTAAAAATAACGTTGACAACCCCTGTAAAACCATTTGGAATAAGATAAGTTTCAGGTTCGGCAACTTTACAGCTGAATATCCCATTTCCAGCAATTAATAATAAAAAACAATATTTCATATGGCGGGCCTATTTTTATAATATATAAATATGGAAGAGAATAAAAATCAGAAAAAACCTTCCCTTCTCCAATAGTCAGCATTGGGATTGAGTTCTGCGGCAATCTTCCAATATTCATCTACATCTTGTTCCAAATAACCCTTCTCTGTGTCATAAGTGAAAGCACCGCATTCATATGCTTTGCAGGTAGTTTCTATCATGGAACGAAGGGAATCATAATACGGTTCAGCGAAACACAGTAAGGAGGTTGATTCCAAAAAGATCATTCCATAATGACTGTCTTTGTTTCTATTAAACAGTAAGGCATCTCCGCCTATGTCTACAATAATTTCTATTAAGTCAGGGTCTTCATTAGGGAAATTATTCGCAGAATCCAAAACCCGCTCCAGTGGTTTCAAAACGCCGAAATGGAAAATTTGATCTCTATTTCCAAGACCTCTGCTCATATCTACACCATTTTTCCATTGAAACACGGATTTCAGGTCAGCGTCATCAATGCCTAATTTCTCAAGGATTTCATCAATTTTAAAACCCGGTAAAGGAGCCTGAAGCTTGGCGTAATTTACCGGATTATATTTTCGTAATGTCTTGTCAAGAGTCTTAAAAAGTGCTTTCATTTCTTAATCAGATTGACTTAATCCGGTTGAACTGTCATTCGCCAGTTTTAAATGTTCGGTTAAGAGTACAACATTTCTTTGTCAAATTTTTACAACTTCCGGAAT
>JBGPBW010000226.1:0-7848 GCA_041481385.1 Puia sp. | reverse complement strand
GTGGAGTTTTTTTCAGGGCTCGAAATATGTTTTTGTGTTCGGCGCGGTGCGTCCTCCAGCGAGAAAAAACGGTTATAAAAAACGGACAGTGCTGACTTTACGATTTCCAGCTCCTCGGGTTTATTTCTTCCGGTTTTTTGCGTGTCAGGCAAAAATGCCGTCTCGAGACTATCCGACTGCTGATAATGGTACCGCAAAAAATGAATGAAATACAGGAGATCTGTAGCGTTGAATGTGCGGTGTTTAAAACCCATCAGTCGTTTCAGATCATGGGGCTGGTGATTTTTGATGAAGTCATAAGGTGCATCATCCAAAAACTTCATCAGTTCGTTAGATTTACGAATGATCGTAGTCCGGTTGCCCCATGAAAAGACAGCGGCAAATAATCCGGCGATTTCCATGTCCTGTTTTTTACTGAAACGGTGCGGCACGGAAATCGGATCCGCCAAAATAAAGGAGGGATGGTTGTATAACCCGACATTTTTCTCAAGAAAATTCCTGAGTTCTTCTTTATTCTTCACGAGGGCCATAGTTAACCGATCGCCTGGTTCAAATCCTCAATCAGGTCACCGGCATCTTCGATACCAACGCTGATGCGGATCAGGGAATCACTGAGTCCGTTTTTAATTCTTTCTTCTCTGGGAATGGATGCGTGCGTCATGCTGGCCGGATGGCTGATAAGGGATTCCACGCCGCCCAGACTTTCTGCCAGCGAGAACAAAAGCGTTGAAGCCAAAACTCTTTTCGTTTCTTCAGGTGAATTGTTTTTCAATTCAAAACTGATCATACCGCCAAAGCCACGCATTTGTTTTTTGGCAACTGCATAACCCGGATGATCCGTAAATCCGCACCAGTATACTTTTTGTATTTTATTATTTTTTCGAAGCCAGTATGCGATCTTCTCTCCATTTTCGCAATGACGCTGCATCCGTATTTCCAGTGTTTTGATTCCACGCAACACGAGGAAACAATCCTGGGGTCCAGGAACAGCGCCACAGGATTTCTGGATAAAATAAAGTTGCTCCCGCAGGCCGGGATCATTCATCATTAAACATCCATGGATCACATCGCTGTGACCGCCCAGGTATTTGGTGGCTGAATGAAGGACGATATCGGCGCCGAGGTCCAGGGGATTTTGCAGGTAGGGTGAAGCGAAAGTATTGTCCACGCAAAGCAACAGATTTTTTTCTTTTGCTATTGATGCCAGAGCGGCCAGGTCCACGATATTCATCAGTGGATTGGTTGGCGTTTCGGTCCAGATCAGTTTAGTTTTTTCATTGATGAACAAGCGGATATTTTCAGGATCCTGCATATTGACATAGTGAAAATGGATGCCTGTTTTTTCAAATATTTTGGAGAATAGCCTGAAAGTGCCCCCGTACATATCGTTGGCGGCAACCACTTCATCCCCGGGAAGCAGCAACCGGATCACGGCATCAGAAGCGGCAACACCGCTGCTATAGGAAAGTGCGAACTTTGCGTTTTCGATAGAAGCCAATGCAGTCTCCAGGGCCTTGCGTGTCGGATTTTGCGATCGGGCATATTCGTACCCTTTATTGTCTCCGGGAGCTGCCTGCACATAAGTAGATGTCTGGTAAACGGGCGGAATAATGGCACCGGTTGAAGGGTCGGGTTCCATTCCTGCGTGAATCACACGGGTTGCAAATTTCATAATATTATATTTAACAGGTGCTTTCAGTTTTACCAGTTGATGGGAAGGTGCACTTCCTTATTATCCCAGGCAATCATCAGACTGGTTTTGTTTTTATCAGTCCCTTCAAAACAAATCGTAAACACTTCAACGACATCCGGCCGGTCAATCACTTTAGCGTCGGCACGCAAAACATCTTTTTTCGCGTCATATCCAAAAGCGCCCCAGGTATCTGTTTCCTTATTAAACACAAGCGTCCACTTGTCTTTTTCGGGAATGGCATACAGCGTGTATCTTCCCTTCGCCAGTTTCTTGTTATCAATTTTTACATCCCTGTAAAATTCAATCTCTGTCGCTTCATTGGCACCTGCACGCCAGATCATATCATAGGGGACAAGATCGCCAAATATACTGCGTTCATTTTTTTGAGGTCTGCCATAAATCACGCGGGCGATCAGAGGAGCATCCGTTTTATGCTGGATCTTCAGTATGGGATAATCCAAAGGGTAATAACACATATCCATTGGCGATTTGTCCAAGGGTGGCAGGGTGGACTGGGAAAGACAAACACCGGACAGGGTCAGAAAAAAAACAGACAAAAAAAGACATTTTAGCTTGTTCATACAGGGGAAATTAAAACGGTAAACGGAGGTCAGCTGCCGCGAAGGTAGATCAGTTCGTGATAAGCGAAAGTTTTTACATGGGGAAAGAAAAAATCATAAGCCATTTTTAACGCTTCGTAATTTGTGATAAAAGCTTCGAATACAGGTTCAGGATCATTAATATATTTAGCCCGACGGCAAAGTCCCTGGAAACTGCGGTTTATGCCTTCGGTCGAACGATAGTGATATAACCAGTCCTGGGTACGCATGTAAAAAAAGAACAACCGGAATTTTTCGGGCAGCCATTTTTCGTAAGCTTCCAATTGTTTGTATGTCTGCTGGGCAAATATGGCAAGCTCACCTTCCTCAAATTCATACAAGTCGTTAGCCAGAAAATGATCATAGATAATATCTACAAAGGGTCCGGCATAAGGACCGGCGGCATCCTTCAGTAATTCCTTTGCCTGGCGGGTTGCCGGATGAGAGTCAGTGTATTCATCTATTTTACGATGCAGGCTGATTCCCATTTGCAGGCGATTGGGATAGTCGAATTTTTTCTTTCCTTTCACAAAATCACTGATCATGTTACCGGCCAGGATATCCGGATCACCAAAAGAAAGATAGGCATGTGCCAGGTAGTTCAATTTATTTTACATTTTTATCGAGCCAGTCGCCCATGATCTGCAAAACTTCGGGAGAAAATGTTTCATCCAGCTGTCCGTATTCCGGAATTGTACAGGTTTTGCAATGTTGAAACAGGTGATTCAGGCCTGGAAGTTTTTGGGTGGAATAGATTTTTACCCTGCTTTTCTTTAAGGCGCTATCTATGGCTGACAGATTTGGGTCAGCCACGACCTGGATATCTTTGGATCCATTTAATGCAAGAACCTTGCATTTTAATTTAACGAGGTAGTCAGCGGGATCACTCTGAAGGAAATACAGCATCCAGGGTTTATTGAGTCCTTCAAGGTAAGTCCTTATGACATCCCGGGCTGCTGTATCAGCGTTAATACCCATTGCCGAGACAATTTCGGGCTTTGTATTTTTCTTCCAGGCCAAAAATGCCTTCCACGCATTATCGAATTGTAAACTGGTATCTTTTGTTGACAGCATGGCCTGGATGATTTGGGATTTGAGTTTTCTATCGGCTACCGCTATTTCTTCTGGAACACCCATGGAAAGATCTATGGCCTGCGTTTGCCATGCCAGCAGGTCTGCGCCTTTCAATCCGGGACCTGCGAGCAGAATGATGAACTGCAGTTTTTCATTTTCGGCGGCTACCATGGCAGCAATTAATCCGCCTTCACTATGACCCATTAACCCGATTTTATTCTGGTCTATGATTTTTCTCTTTTGCAGTTCCCCTAAACTGGTTTCTACATCTTTTGAAAAATCAAGCGTCGTTGCTTTGGACAGATCACCAGTGCTTTTTCCAATCTGCCGGTCGTCGACTCTCAATACGGCATATCCCCTGCGGGTGAGAAAGTCTGCGATAACAGCAAAAGGTTTATGGTCGAATATGGATTCATCACGGTCTTCCTGGCCGCTGCCGGTGATGAGCAGTACTGCAGGAAATGGTCCTCCTGAGTTCGGATAAGTGAACGTGCCCGCATAGTGAATGCCGCTTGACGGGTCGCCATATTCAATATCCTCACTGTGGTAGGGGAATGGTGGTTTGGGCGTTTGTGGTCTGACGATCGAGACAACCGTGTCGGGTAACCTGTACAGGTTCATAGGAAAATTATGCCCGATCTGAAAGAAGTAACCGCTGATGCTGTTTTTCCCGTCCCATTTTCCCCGGTAGCCGCCATGAATGGATTGGATCAGCATTTCAAGGCTGTCTGCTTTGATATTTGTTTCACTACAGGCTATTCCGAAAGCTCCCTGATCCGGGCTATCAAAACCGGAATGGTATTGATTCAATGAATCCCTGCTGACATGAAATACAACTTTTAGTTTTTGCGGACCTGCGATCAGGATTCCCTGCCAGTTGCCGGTTATCTTTTGTGCTTTAGAATAAAAAGAAATTATCGATAGAAGTGTTAAGACAAAGATTTTTTTCACCGGAAAGGTTTCGATAAAAATACATTATTTAGGCGTAAGGCCTGAAGCTTGAGGCGTGAAGCGAAAAGCAAAACGCTTAGAGCATAAAAAAGCCAAGGTCTGCAGCCCCAAGCTTCCCGCCTCACGCCTCATGCCTCAAGCTTCAAGCTTATGCCTAAAAGGATTATTTTTGCCTTCCACAAATAAAATCATGAATAAAGGACCCGTTTCTCAGTTTATCGCACATCATTACCGGCATTTTAATGCGGCTGCACTTATTGACGCTGCTAAAGGTTATGAAACCCATCTGACAGAAGGAGGTAAAATGATGGTTACACTGGCCGGGGCGATGAGCACGGCAGAACTGGGCGTCTCCCTGGCTGAAATGATCAGGCAGGATAAAGTACATATCATTTCCTGCACAGGTGCAAACCTGGAAGAAGATATCATGAATCTCGTGGCACATTCACACTATAAAAGAGTTCCGAATTATCGGGACCTGACGCCGCAACAGGAATGGGAATTATTGGAGCAGGGCCTCAACCGGGTAACGGATACCTGTATTCCTGAAGAAGAAGCATTCCGCAAAATTCAAAAACATATTGTGCAACTGTGGAAGGATGCCGATTCTAAAAACGAGCGATACTTCCCGCATGAATACATGTATAAACTGCTTCTGAGTAAAGTCATGCAGGAGGGATATGAAATCGACGTGAAAGACAGCTGGATGATTGCAGCAGCAGAAAAAAACCTGCCCATTATTGTGGGTGGCTGGGAAGACTCTACCATGGGAAATATTTTTGCTTCCTATATTGTGAAGGGCCAACTCAAGGCCAGTACTATGAAGAGCGGTATCGAATACATGGTATGGCTGAGCGACTGGTACAGGAAAAATTCCAGCGGAAAGGGTATCGGCTTTTTCCAGATTGGTGGCGGTATAGCCGGTGACTTTCCCATTTGTGTGGTGCCCATGATGTATCAGGATCTGGAATGGCACGATGTTCCTTTTTGGAGTTATTTCTGCCAGATATCGGATTCTACCACTTCCTATGGATCTTATTCAGGTGCTGTACCCAATGAAAAAATCACCTGGGGCAAACTGGATATTCATACACCGAAATATATCGTGGAAAGCGATGCCACTATTGTGGTGCCCCTGATCTTTGCCTGGATATTAGGTTGGTAAGTTGTGGCTTTATTTTAAAGCGTTAACCGAAAAAGAATGCAGAAGCTTGGAAATTTTGTAACAGGACGCTGGATCGAAGGTGTCGGGACATTACAAACGATTTCAGATGCCGTCGACGGTACACCATTATACCAGGCAGGGACAGGCGGCCTTGATTTCCAGGAAATCCTGTTGTTCGCCAGGAATAAAGGAAACCCCGCATTACGTAAAATGAGTTTTCATGAACGGGGGAAAATGTTAAAAGCCCTGGCCCTTCATCTGCAAACCCATCTCGAAAAATTTTACAGAATCAGCTTTCAGACGGGAGCCACACGCGCGGACTCCTGGATTGATCTGGAAGGTGGCATTGGAAACCTTTTCTCATATGCATCTTTACGCAGAAAATTTCCGGACCAGTCATTTTGTATTGATGGAGAGCCGGTCAATCTTAGCAAGAACAATACGTTTATGGCTCAGCATATCCTGGTTCCGAAGGAAGGAGTGGCCATACATATTAATGCTTACAATTTCCCTGTCTGGGGTATGTTAGAAAAAATTGCCGTCAACCTGCTGGCGGGAATGCCCGCTATTGTGAAGCCCGCGACATGCACCAGTTTTCTTACCGAGGCCGTTGTTCGTGAGATCCACGCTTCCGGTATCCTGCCTGAAGGTGCGTTGCAACTGATCTGCGGTAGTACCGGCAACCTGTTGGATCTGCTCACAGCTCAGGACGTCGTTACGTTTACCGGTTCTGCGGCCACCGGATTGAAATTGAAATTAAACCCGGCGCTGATGAAGGAGAACGTTTCATTTACAATGGAGGCGGATTCGCTGAATTGCATTGTATTGGGTGAAGATGTCGAGCCAGGCATGCCGGAATGGGAAATTTTTGTAAAGGAAGTTAGGAAAGAGATGACGGTGAAAGCCGGGCAAAAATGCACCGCCATCCGCCGGATATTTGTTCCCGAAAACAAAATCGGTGATATGAGCAAGTCCATATCGGCGGCGCTGTTACAAACACTGATCGGTAATCCCCTGAATGAAAAAGTGAGAATGGGTTCACTTGCCGGTTTGGATCAGCGCAGGGAAGTATATCAGCAGGTGCAAAAATTACTGGCTTCTTCCCAGATTATTTATGGTTCTCTCGATAGTGTGGAATTGCTTGACGCAGATTTTCATAAAGGTGCGTTTATGAGTCCCATCCTGCTATTGAATGAGGAACCATTATCCGCAGAAGGGCCACATGATATTGAAGCATTCGGGCCGGTTAGTACGCTCATGCCCTATAAGAACCTGGAAGAAGCGCTGTTCTTATCAAAAAAAGGTAAGGGTTCACTTTGCAGTACGATTGTAACATCCCGCGAACAACTTGCGAAGGAGTATGTTGTAGGTGCCGCCACGCATCATGGCAGAATCCTGGTATTGAACCGGCAGAATGCCAAAGAAAGTACCGGCCATGGTTCTCCGCTGCCCCAGCTTGTACACGGTGGTCCCGGCCGTGCAGGCGGCGGGGAGGAAATGGGCGGCATACGTGGTGTAAAACATTATATGCAGCGGGCGGCTGTGCAGGGTTCCCCGGACAGCATCACGGTCATAACTTCTGTTTATCAGGCGCATGCAAAACAAAACCTGGACGGGATACATCCATTCAGAAAACACTTCGACGAATTGCGGATTGGAGACAGTGTCCATACGCAGCAGCGCAGCATTACAGACGAGGATATCAACCGGTTTTCAGAAATCAGCGGCGATCATTTTTATGCGCATGACGAACATGGGTCGTTTGAAGACACTATGTTTGAAAAAAGGGTTGCCCACGGATATTTTATTCTCAGTGCTGCCGCAGGATTGTTTGTAGATGCGGCAAAGGGACCGGTTTTGTTGAATTACGGTATTGATGAATGCCGGTTTCTTAAACCGGTATATGCGGGATCTACGATCGGTGTACGATTTACCTGTAAGGAAAAAACGGCACAGGATCAGAGAGATGAAAACGATATACCGAAGGGTATCGTAAAATGGTATGTTGACGTATATGACGAAACAGGCGACTCGGTAATGATTGCAACCATACTTACCATGGTCAGAAAAAAATTATAAGTTATGCAGGAACAAAATCAGGGATATGTAAAATCGGAAAGACATGGACATATCATGGTCATTGAATTCTATCATCCTCAAAGTAATTCCATGCCGCGTGCACTGATGACGGAGCTCGCCAGTCATATTCACGGAGCGGGGCTGGATGATGAAATCCGTATTGTCCTTTTACGGTCTGTTGGCGAAAAAGCTTTTTGTTCGGGCGCATCATTCAAAGAGCTTTCGCAAATAAAAAACAGTCACGAAGGGGAAGTTTTTTTCAGCGGGTTTGCACACATCATCAATTG
>JBGPBW010000225.1:0-7931 GCA_041481385.1 Puia sp. | reverse complement strand
TGATATACAATGTGGGCCAGGGTTTCAGCGAAAATAAAAATGGACAAACCGAGGTAAATTTCGATTTGTCCACTCAGGTGAACCGGATTGGATTCGAACCAATGACCTGCTGCTTAGAAGGCAGCTGCTCTATCCAACTGAGCTACCGGTCCAATTTGATCCCTTTTGGAGTCCGCGCAAAAATAACGTTTTTCGGTTATGAAAAGAAGCCGGTGTTTGAATCTGGTATCTTTGCACCGCGCTCTGGTCTACCTGGAATTAGTAAACATCAAATTCAGTTTCTGCTGCGCGCTACTCAATAATCTGTAAATTATTCCAAAAGACTCTTTATGAAAGGGATATATATTTTGGTTTTTGTGGGATTCCTGATGTACTCCAACGCAGCTCAAGCTCAAAGCAAGGATTCAAGTTACTACAAGGGAAATCTTCAACTGATCAAAAAAACCACCAGAAAAATTATGAGGAAATTCAGTCCGGAATCTGATTCAGCATATGGTATTCTGGCTGTTATCGAAATCAATACGAAGGGAAAACTTGAAAATCTTTTGGTCACTACCTTCAAAAACTCCAATTCTGCCGACATCATTTATAATATCCTGCTTGAAACAAGGAACGAATGGGTCAACAATACCAATAGCAATTTATATTTTGAACTTCCGATATATATCATTCATGTTTACGATAACAATAAGGAAGATGCTGTGCCATTCATAACGACTATGCAATACAATGAAGATAAAATGGCGAGCTATATTATGTTAGATCCAATATATGATAAAATATACCCGACCGTCAGATGAAATTGATGCAATGCCGGAAAGCTATTGCTGTTTCAGGCTGTATAACTCGTGCAGCCTCGATAAATAAAGACTATCGCCCGTTTCCCTGATCTGGTATTTGCCCACGAGCAGGAGTTCGTCATCCGGTGTGGAACAGAGGTTCGTGAAGTTGATGGAATCACCCGTGATGGCATAGTTGCCGTTGCAGATCGGCCTGACATTGGCCTGGCTCTCCCCGCTGAAATTACTGCCAACAAAAACAATCCTCACTGTGGCTGAAGTATCTACGACGCCGTCGGTACGTTCATAAATCCCGTAATATCCTCCGTTTAAATCACCACTCGGTGAACCGTCTTTGGCACAGGAAGCCAGGGCAAAAATCAGGGCCAGCGCGACAAGTGGTCTACTCCATTTCATGTATTCCGGTTCAGTTTTTCACAGTTTTTCAATAATACTCCATGGCAACTTCTGTAACAGGCTTTGATACCGTTGATAAAGCGCAGTTTTCAGGCATCGGGGTAAGGGCCCGCAAAAATACATTTTTAAGCGTGAAGAGTGAAGCGTGAAGCCTGTAGCGTGAAGCGTGAGGCCCATACCTCAAGCTTCATGCCTCAAGCTTCACGCCTCAAGCTTCACGCCTCAAGCTTCACGCCTCAAGCTTCCAGCCTCATGCTCCAGTTCTGCTTTAACGAGCTTTTGTTTTCCTTTTCTTTTTTATTGCGACAGATCATATAGGACATTCTTTAACCCTAAAAATTACCCAACATGAAAAAGTCATCTATTTCTAAAATTTTACTGGCATCTTTATCCATTTTAATACTTAATGGCTGCAGTAAATCCAACGACATTTCTACGTCAGCCGGTGCCCAAGGCGGCACGACGGTCAGCACCCCATCCGCACCGAGTTTCGAACTGGCTTATGTGATCACACCGCTTACAAGCGACATCAGAAACATCACATTCAATGATGAAAACGGTAATTCAAAGACAGTATACGATTGGGATTCTTTCCCTGGCGGAATAATAGAAATGAATGTTTCGGCGAATACGTTTAAGGCTAGGATTTCCGTAGCAGTTGGCAATACGACCGGTCATCCTATTGGTTTCCGTCTGGAGATCCGGGTTAACGGCAAGACTAAACAGACCAAGGACTTTACAATACCCACCCTGGTATCGTATGCAACTGCATCTGCAGAATATGATGTTCAAAATGACTAGAAGGCTGAAGGCTTGAGGCGGGAGGCACGAAGCATGAGCCTTAAGCCTCAAGCTTCAAGCTTCCAGTCATGAATACGCTCTTGAAATTTAGCGCTGTTAACGTAACTTCGCGTCTTCAAAAATAAAAGCATGATCCGCGCGAATAATGTGACCCTGCTGTTTGGGAAACGGGTGTTGTTTGATGAAGTGAATGTGTCGTTCACCAAGGGGAATTGTTATGGGGTGATCGGCGCCAACGGCGCGGGTAAGAGCACCTTTTTAAAGATCCTTGCCGGCGAGATCGAACCCACCAAGGGCAATATCGAGATCAGCCCCGGCCTGCGCCTGGCTGTACTTAAACAAAACCACCGGGAATTCGATGATATCACCGTCCTCAACACCGTGCTTATGGGTTATAAAAAACTCTGGGATACCATGCAGGAAAAGGACGCTATCTATATGAAGGAGGATTTCACCGAAGAAGACGGCATCAAAGCCGGTCATCTTGAGGCGGAATTCGGCGAGATGGGCGGTTATACCGCAGAGAGTGATGCGGCGTCCCTGCTGAGCGACCTCGGCGTAAAGGAATCCATGCACGGCCAGCTGCTCAAGGAACTCTCCGGCGCCATGAAAGTGCGGGTGCTCCTGGCACAGGCCATCTTCGGCAATCCCGATATCTTATTGTTGGATGAACCGACGAACGACCTTGACGTAGAAACCATCAGCTGGCTGGAGAATTTCCTGGCCGACTACGAAAATATCGTGATCGTCGTATCGCATGACCGTCACTTTCTCGATGCTGTCTGCACCCATGTGGCGGATGTGGATCGTGCAAAAATCAAAGCCTATACCGGCAACTATACCTTCTGGTACGAGTCATCACAACTGATCGCCCGCCAGATGAGCGATAAGAATAAAAAGACCGAAGACAAGCGTGCGGCCCTCCTGGAGTTTATCGCCCGTTTCTCGGCAAATGCTTCGAAATCCAAACAGGCGACTTCCCGTAAAAAGGCCCTGGAGAAACTCACCATCGAAGAGATCGAACCCTCCAACCGCCGCTATCCGGGTATCATTTTCAAACAGCAGCGCGAAGTGGGCAACCAGATCCTGAACGTGACCAAACTGGCCAAGAAAGCCGACGATGGAACACCGCTTTTTGCCGATATTAGTTTCAGCCTGAATAAGGGTGATAAAGTGGCGCTGGTGAGCAAGAATCCCCTGGCACTGACGGATTTTTATGAGATCGTCACCGGCAATCTGAAGGCCGACAAAGGTAGTTTCGAATGGGGAACCACCGTAACGCATGCGTATCTTCCGAACGACAACCACAAATTCTTCCTCGATAAAAACCTGAACCTGATGGACTGGCTACGGCAGTATGTACCGCCCCATGTGACGGATGTTGACGAGCCCTTCCTGCGTGGTTTCCTGGGAAAAATGCTGTTCAGCGGTGATGAAGTGATGAAGAAAGTCGGGGTGCTGAGCGGGGGAGAAAAAGTTCGCTGCATGCTGAGCCGCATGATGTTGCAGGATCCGAATATGGTGATGCTGGATGAACCCACCAACCACCTCGACCTGGAATCCATACAGGCTTTCAACGAAAGCATGAGCAGTTTCAAAGGCGTGGTGCTGCTGACTTCCCATGACCATACTTTTCTCCAGACTGTTGCCAACCGGGTGATTGAAATCACGCCGTCGGGAGCGATCGACCGTCTCTGCAGCTTTGATGAATACCTGGCAGACGAACGCGTAAAACAACTCAGGGAAACCATGTATACACCGGGCCAGCTGGTGAACGCCTAAATAAATTCTACACTTGAGCTATACCATTCCCGCATCTACACGTATTGGTCATATACACCTCAAAGTTGCGGATATACCCCGCGCTTTGAAGTTTTACCAGGAATTGCTGGGCTTTGAGATCACGCAATGGTATGGCAGCGATGCGGTTTTCCTTTCGGCCGGCGGTTATCACCATCATATCGGTCTCAACACCTGGTACAGTAAAAATGGGCCCCCGGCGCCCAGGAGTTCAGCGGGTTTATTCCATACGGCCATCCTCTTTCCGACGCGGAAGGATCTGGCCACCATCCTGAAACGGTTGCTGGAAGCGGATTATCCGCTCACCGGCCTATCGGATCACGGTGTTTCCGAAGCCATCTACCTCAACGATCCCGATGGCAACGGCGTGGAATTGTACTGGGACCGGCCCAGGGAATCCTGGCCCCGAAATGAAAAGGGGGAATTGCATATGTTTACCGAGGCTTTGGACGTTAAAGGTCTGATGGCTGAACTGGATCGCTGACCACTATAAATGACCCGTTTCCGCATTTTAAGAAAAACCCTGTTGATTGACCAAATGGCTGCTTATAGGATTGATTTTCTGTGGGTTGTTGAGTGAAATAGAAGCACAGCAGCCTGGCTCCAAACCTGCGCCCTCTTCTAAGATCAGTTCCAACCTCCGCCGGCATTATGTAAAGGTTCAGAGCGGAACCCAGAAACTGGATTCCCTGAGCCTGGTTCCGGGCAGTATGATCATTTCCGGCATTCCCGACAGCGCCTACAAAATTGACTATGTTCATTCCACCATCACCTGGGTCCGGAAACCCAACCTGGATTCCGTGCTCATCCAATATCGTTTGTTTCCCTACCAGCTCAATGGCGTCGTGCAGCGGCTCGACTATGCCAAAGTAATGGATAAATTCAGCGTGCAGCCCAGTACTTATAAGGATCCGAAATACGATCAGGATAATTTTTTCAATTTTGGCAACATCACGTATAATGGATCTTTCGGTCGAGCGATCTCTTTCGGCAATGCACAGGATGCGGTGGTCACGTCTAATTTAAATCTGCAAATCAGCGGTTATCTTGCGGACTCGATTGAAATCGCTGCAGCAATCACTGATAATAATATTCCCATCCAGCCCGACGGTACCACGGCGGAGCTCAGTGATTTCGATCAGATCTATATCCAGTTCAAAAAGAAAAACTGGGCCCTCCGAATGGGCGATATCGACCTGCGACAAACAGATAATTATTTTCTTTCTTTTTACAAACGCCTGCGTGGCGGATCTTTTGAAACCGTCACTAAGATTTCTGACCAGATGAGCAATCATTTTCTCATCAGCGGAGCTGTGGCCAAGGGAAAATTCAACCGGAATATTTTCCAGGGACAGGAAGGCAACCAGGGACCTTACCGGTTGGTCGGTTCCAACAATGAACTGTATTTTATCGTGCTCGCGGGAACAGAAAAAGTATATCTCGATGGGATGCTGTTGCAGCGCGGCGAGGACCAGGACTATACGATCAACTACAATACAGCCGAGCTGAGTTTTACGCCAAGACGTATGATCACCAAGGACAGCCGCATCCAGGTGGAGTTCGAATATTCCAACCAGAGTTATCTCAACGCGAACCTCTATATGGCCGATGACCTGCAGGTGAACAAAAAACTCAAACTGCGTTTCGGTGTTTTCAGCAACAGCGATGCGCGGAATTCACCCATCGGTCAGACGCTCGATGAGGGAAGAAAAAAGTTTTTGAATGAACTGGGTGACAGCGTCAACAATGCGTTTTATCCCGTCGCGCCCATTGATACCGGTCAGAGCCTTGCACAGATTCTTTACCGCAAGATCGATACCTTGTATATGGCATCCAATGGATTGTACACGCATGATTCGATTTTTGTGGTATCTAACAATCGCGAGTATACGCTGTACAACCTCGGTTTTTCGAGTGTGGGCCAGGGGCTGGGCAATTATGTGTTGAATAATGGTGGACTGAATGGCAATGCTTATGTATGGGTGGCTCCGGCCAATGGCGTGAAACAGGGACAATTTGAAGCGGCGGAATTCCTCGTCACCCCCAAGACCCAGCAGGTGATTACGGGCGGTGTGGATTATAATATTTCAAAAGAAACGGTAGTCTCTGCGGATCTCGCGCGCAGCCGGTATGATGTGAATACCCTGTCGACAAAAGATAAGGGCAATGATGCGGGTAATGCCGTCAAATTCACATTGAAGAACCTGCACGTCATCCACGACAAACTGCCGGGCTGGGTGATCAGTTCCTACCTCAACTATGAATACAACGATATCCGTTTTCAACCGCTGGAGCCGATACGATCTGTGGAATTCCTGCGCGATTGGGGTCTGCCACTGCAGTTGCCCAAGGCTAATGAAACCTTTTACAAAGCAGCTTTTAAACTGACAGATAAAAAAAACAACGAAGTGCATTATGAAATGGCGGGTTATAACCGGAACAATGATTTTTCCGGCATTCGAAATTTACTCGGTCATACACTGAATACCAACGGCTGGCATTTTAACGACCAGATCAGTTATACGGTAGACAGGGGCAGCATCAATAATGGATATTTCTTTCGTCCGACGGCAGACATTTCGAGAACGCTAAAAAAAATGGGCAACTACGTAGCGGGCATAAATTTTTCGATGGAGCAGAATGTGCAGCGGAGCCGTCAGACGGATTCTGTATCTACGGACAGTTATTCCTTCAGCATCTTCCAGGCCTATTTTAAATCGCCCGATAAAAACGCCAACAAATGGGGCGTGAGTTATTTCTACCGTCAGGATGCTTATCCCTATGGAAAAAACCTGGCTGTGGCCAACCGCAGCCAGAATATCAATGTCTATACCGAGCTCACGAAAAATAAAAACGAACAGGTGCGTGTGAATGCGACATACAGGAGTCTTGTTGTGGTCAATCCCAGTGTGACTAATCAGCAGGCAGATAAGAGCCTGCTCACCCGTGTGGAATATTCGATGCACGAATGGAAAAATATGGTTGCGGGCAATATATTATATGAAGTGGGATCGGGCCAGGAGCAGAAGAGAAACTATACTTATGTTGCGGTGCCCGCGGGTACGGGACAGTTTACCTGGATCGATTTGAATGGCGACGGCATCCAGCAGCTGAATGAATTTGTGCTCGCGCAGTTCCCCGACCAGGCACTGTATATAAGAATCTTCACGCCCACGAATGATTTTATTAAAGCCAATTATAATACGTTCAATTATAGTTTCACCATCAACCCGCGCATGCTCCTGGGTCCGCGTGCTACAGGATTTAAAAAGACCCTGTCGAATTTATATTTCCAGTCGTCACTGCAACTGAATCAGAAAGAACTGGCGACGGGATTTGTGGAACTGAATCCCTTCAACAATCCGCTGGGTGATAGTTCCCTGATCAGCCGCAGCCAGATTTTTGTGAATTCTTTTTCTTTCAACAAACTGGATCCGCACTGGGGATTTGATATCAGCAATAACCGCAACACCACCAAGGCGCTGCTGGCATTCGGGTACCAGACCCAGGCGCTGAAAGAATGGACCATGCGCTCGCGCTGGAACCTCAGCAAGAGCTTTTTGTTAAATGCCATTTTCAAAACCGGTACGAACTGGCTCTATTCCGACAATTCCACGTTCACCAACAGCAACTATACCATCAGTCAGTATTCTATTGCCCCGGACATCAGTTATACGCGTCATGCCAACCTGCGCATCAGTATCGGCTACAATTATAACCCGCAGAAAAATGCGCCGCAGTATGGCGGCGAAACTTCCTTTTCCAGTTCCGTGATCGTGGATGCGAAATACAACCTGGTGCAGACCACGTCGCTGCAGGGCAAGTTCACGCTGAACGATATCAAATACAACGGGAACACAAACACTACCGTCAGTTATATCATGCTTAACGGCCTGCTGCCCGGCAAGAACTATCTCTGGAGCCTCGACCTAACACGCAAACTCGGCAGCTTTCTCGAACTCAATATCAACTACGAAGGGCGCAAGCCTGGAGAAGGACATGTGATACATACGGGGCGGGCGAGTTTGAGAGCGATTCTTTAGTCGTTGACCGTTGACCGTTGACCGTTGACCGTTGACCGTTGACCGTTGACCGTTGACCGTTGACCGTTGACCGTTGACCGTTGACCGTTGA
>JBGPBW010000224.1:0-7946 GCA_041481385.1 Puia sp. | reverse complement strand
ATGTATCTGTATTGGTAATTTATTTTGATGGACATTTGAATGATAAATAAAAAAACAAATTTTATGAAAACATATATGGTGGATTCGTTTACCAGTGAACAGTTTAAGGGTAACCCGGCGGGTGTATGCTTTCCGGAGTCTGAACTCAGTGAAAAAAAAATGCAGCAGATTGCCCACGAGCTGGGTCTTTCAGAAACCGCATTTCTGCAAAAGAATGGTCAGAAGGACTCTTATGCGATCCGGTATTTTTCGCCGACAGTAGAAATTCCTTTATGTGGTCATGCCACGCTGGCATCGGCTAAAGTGCTGTTCAAAGAAACGGGTGCAGAAGAAATTCATTTTACGACTATCGAAAAGTTAAACCTGAAAGTGACAAAACTAGGTGAGGAGATTACGATGGAATTCCCGGTATACGAAACAGAGGCCGTTACCGCACCGGCCGGTATACTGAAGGCACTGGGACTTACAGACGTCCTTAATTCCGTTTACAACGCACACAACAGAGTGATCGTACTTGAAATCACAAGTTCTAAGGAACTGGCGTCCCTGCGCCCGGATTTTAAAGCGCTGATGTCAGGTCAGGATAACCTGCATGGCGTTTTGGTAACGGCTCCTTCCAGTGATGAAGTTTACGACTATCACTACCGGTTTTTCGCTCCCTGGTCTGGAATTGACGAAGACCCGGTTACCGGCGGCGTACAAACCTTTCTCGCAAAATACTGGAGTAAAAAATTGAATAAGAAAAACCTGAAAGCCTTCCAGTCATCCGGCCGGACGGGTTATATGAACCTCACGATGCAGCATGAACACGTATTACTGACCAGTCGCGCCGTGATCATGTTTGAAGGCAATTTCCTGACTCAATAAAATACGATATGATAAAAGAAATTTCGAATAAACAACCCGTGGGTTATCGTGCATTTTACAAGGACGGTTTTTGTATTTCCACCGAGAGGGCGAGACTTGATTTATGCGCCATCCATCATTTTCTTTCAACCCAGGCTTACTGGAGTTTGAATATTCCTTTCAGCAGGGTGGAAGCGGCCGTCGCCCATTCTCTGAATTTCGGTCTGTATCAAAAAGATCAACAGATTGGCTTCGCAAGGATCGTTTCGGATTTTTCCACGGTGGCCTATCTCGCGGACGTATACGTACTTCCGGAACTCCGTGGTCGTGGCCTTTCCAAATGGCTGATGCAAACCATCAGGGAATACCCCGAACTCCAGGGGCTGAGAAGATGGATTTTATCTACCATGGACGCCCACGGATTATACAAACAATTCGGCTGGAAACCGGTGGCTTATCCTGAGCGCTGGATGGAAGTGCATGACCGGGAAGTATATTCCGGTTGACCCGAAGATATTATCCGGAATGATTTAAAATGTATTTCCAATTTTTTTATCCCGGTAAAAGATCTGGGAGAAATTATATTTGAAAGAAAACTGGAGCTTAACGTCATTGGCAGTGTAACTGCCATCAAAATTGGTCCGTTGACCATATTCCAGCTCTGCAGCAGCTAAGAAATTTTTAAACGGTGTTGTTACCAGGTTAACGATGGCATACTGGCCATTCTCATAGGCGGTACCCTTTGCCAGTTCGGTATTCGTGATATGGCAACTCGAATAACCGATAGCCGTACTGAGTTTGGATGTCCAGTTATGATCCAGAAAGGCAACGATTCCTGTAACCGGCAATGCCTTTCCTTTGATGGGCGTACGCGCATTGCCGGGATTATTTACAACGCCCACATCAACCGGCGCATCGTTCATATAGTTTTCCACACCCTGGCCGTAAACAAATGAACCCCGGAATACATCCATCGTCGTGAGATTAAGTACCGTGCTCAGGTGCAGGCCCCAGCCAATCACATTTCCACTGATATCAAATGGACTGGCGACACTCTGATCCTTCCATCCGATGTGACGAAGCATCCCTGCCAGTTGTACATGCCCCCAGTCGCCGGTTTTTTTAAAGTGCGCTGACAAATCAGGTACAGGTAAATGGGAGGATACACTGTCCAGCTCAATCCTTCCCTGGTAAGGACCTGCATCGGCGCTGGCACCCGGTCTTTCCAGAGCGATGAATAATTCATTGACGCCCTGCATGGCAGCATAACGGATTTGCACATTCCGGAAGAATACCATGCCGGTCGGTCCCCAGTATTCCATGGTGTTGGGAAACACGTCTCCATCCATAAAAGGGGTGTTGGCCTGACCGACAAGTACCCTTCCGACTTCACCATATGCATTCCTGACCCGCATAGTGGTCTGACCTTCGTCTACGCCCACACCAAACAAATCAAAATCAAAAACTGCTGTCATTTCACCAAGTACCGTGGGCATATAACCCTTTACACCAAACCGGGTTTGCCTCACGCTGAAGTAAGTGTTTCCATTTGTACCGAACTGATCTTTTGAAACAGGCAGTTTGGTTACCCGCAGGGCATCAAACCAGGCCGGATTGATCTGATCGAAATTGAAACCGAGATCCGTCATGGCAAATCCGTAGATCTCCAGGCTTTTTTCCTTTGTAGAATCCTGTGCATAAGACGAGCCCACTCCGGCAAAGACAGCCAGGATGAGCAGGAGTCTGGTTTTCATAACAAAAGTTTTTGGTGGTATAATAACTTATTGCTGACCCGTCATGGTTGCCGGATCCAACAACTTCTTGATCTGGTCTTCAGTAAGTAAATGTTGTTCACGAATCAGTTCGAGAATTCCCTTTCCGGTTTGCAGGGATTCTTTAGCGAGCTCAGTGGTTTTTTCATAACCCAGCACTGGATTAAGAGCCGTTACAATCCCAATCGTAGTTTCTATATAATGTTTTAAAACGGCTTCATTTGCTGTAATCCCATCTATACAGTTTATACGGAACAAAGGCATCAACTTATAAAAAAGCGCTTGCGATTCCATGATAGCGACAGCAACCACTGGCTCATAGGCATTTAGTTGCAACAGACCGTCTCGTGACGCAATCGTGACCGTTACATCGTTGCCCATAACTTTGTAACACACTTGATTCATCACTTCGGGCATTACAGGATTTACTTTCCCGGGCATGATGGATGAGCCTGGTTGAAGTGCAGGCAAATTGATCTCAAAAATACCATTGCGGGGACCTGATGTAAGGAAAATCAAATCACTGCTGATTTTAGACAACGTAACTGCTAAGTTTTTTAATGAGGAGGAGTACATGACAAAGGACTGCATGCTGCTGGTGGCGCCAATCAGGTCTTTTGGTTCAACGAGAGGTTTCCCTGTAATTTTCGCAAGTTGTGCTACGCACTTTTCAGCATAACCCGGTGTTGCAGTTAAACCAGTGCCAATGGCAGTAGCCCCCATATTTACTTCGTACAAATAGGCTTCCGATTTGCGGAGTGCTCCAATGGCATCATCGATCTGAGCGCCAAAAGCATGAAATTCCTGGCCAAGTGTCATGGGTACTGCATCCTGACCTTCGGTACGGCCCATCTTCAATAAGTTCTTAAATTCATCTCCTTTTTTGTGAAAAGCCTGAGCAAGCAACTGTGCTTCCTTTATCAATTTATCATTGTGTAATAACAAGGCGATATGAATAGCTGTAGGATATACGTCATTTGTTGATTGACCCATATTTAAATCATCATGTGGCTCAATAAACTGGTATTCTCCCTTTTTATGACCGCTCATTTCAAGAGCAATGTTTGCCAGTACTTCATTGGCATTCATATTAGCGGATGTTCCGGCACCACCCTGGTATAGGTCTGTAAGAAACTGGTCATGATATTTTCCATTGATCACGGCCTGGCATGCTTTCTCAATGGCTTCGAGTCTTTCTTTCTTCATTCTTCCTACTTCTGTGTTGGCACGGGCAGCGGCCAGCTTTACCATGGCATAAGCCCGTACGTAGTCAGGGTAAAAATTTGTTTTTACTCCACTGATCTGAAAATTCTCAAGCGCCCTTAGGGTTTGAACACCGTAATATGCATCAGCAGGAATTTGCTTTTCACCCAGCAAATCCTTTTCGGTCCGGGTTTGTGCCGTGCTGCACCATCCTGTCAGTAAAATAGTAACGATCAGAAATCCTGTTTTATAATTTTTCATATACATTCATTTTAAAGTAAAATTGATTTCAATATTAATCCGACAATAACAGAAGCTGTGGTTGTAACCAGGCCCGGTAACATGAAACTGTGGTTCAATACATACTTTCCGATTCTGGTAGTACCCGTTCTGTCAAATTGAATCGCTGTTAGCAATGTGGGATATCCCGGGATAAAAAAATGACCATTCGTTGCCGGGAATATTCCGACCAGGTAGGCGGGCGACAATCCCAATGTCAAACCCAGCGGCATCAGTGCCTTGGTGGTTGCGGCCTGGCTGAAAAGTAAAATGCTCAGTGCAAACAGCGCAACCGCAAACAACCAGGGATAAGAAGTAACCACTTTACCCAGTGAACTTTCAATCGCTTCCGCGTTATGATTCATAAATGTGCTGCTCATCCAGACTACACCGAACACCGCGATGGCAGCCTGACCTGCAGATACAAAAAGACTTGCCTTGGTTACCTGGCCTGCTGTTGTTTTTGCAAAAAGTATAATGAATCCAGTAGCTGCGAGCATGATCATCATGATCATGGACGGAACCTGCAACTGGCCTTTTGCATTCACCGCGAATCCCGGTACGAAGCCCTCTTTTTCGGAAAACTCCGGAAGTAAGGATGGGAAAGATCCCACAAGTACAACCGCCAGTACAGCCAATCCGAAAATGATTACTGATGTCACTGCCCCGGGCTTAAGATTGACCTCATTCTGATTGCCACCCATATCAAGGTTTTTTGCAAACTCCGGATCCTTCATACGCTCCAGGAACTCAGGGTCGGCGCTGAGTTCTTTTCCTCTTTTCAAAACAAAAAGAATTCCGACCATCACACCAATCAGGGTTGACGGAATGCAAATCAAAAGTATGGTGGCAAGTTTAACTCCGCTTGCTGCTAACACGGTGAGCAGAGCTGCAGTGGCTGCGGAAACAGGACTGGCCGTAATACCCATATGGGCGGCCGTTACACTCATACTCAATGCCCGTTCCGGACGGATTCTTTTTTTAATGGCAACTTCGGCAATGATCGGCATGATGGAATAGGAAATATGCGCAGTGCCGGAAAATAACACAAAGAAATAAGTGACCAATGGACCGAGTATGGTAATTTTCTCAGGCTTGCTGCGCAATAATTTACCTGCAACATTCACCAGGAAATCCATTCCACCGGCTGCCTGAAGCGCAGCAGTTGCAGTAACCACACTTAGGATGATCAGCATCACTTCAAGCGGAGGATCGGCAGGTTGCATTTTGAAAATAAAAATCAAAAGCAGCAGACCGATCATACCCATCACACCAAGGCCGATGCCCGACATGCGGGCGCCGATGAATATACAAATCAGTACGATGGCGAGTTGTACTCCGATCATTGAATAAAGTTTACAGAATTTTTATACAAAGAAAACTGATCTCTATCGGGATTGAATATGATTTTAGTCATTTCAGGGGGACGAAGAAGAAATTCGGTAAATTTAAATTCAATTGACAACATCAGACTCATTTCTTTTGAGCCAGAAATTTAATGTCAAACAACATGAATAATCGGCACGCCATGTCGAATATGAATGTCTAAAACTAAGGCGAATGAAAATAATAATGCGTGCTGAAAGTTGGTAATTTTTTCAGTCACCGCCAATTATTTCTTTTCTGATTTGTGTTGCGCTCCTTGAGTCACTAGGGCGTTACCCAATTTTTCCAATCCCGGATTCAAATGACTCTTCTTTAATTTGCCACGTTCGTGAAAACAATAAAATGATGGGAAGAATGCAAAGAAAACGGATAATTGTAATTAAATTTCATCGAGCATTCATTGAAGAAAAACTTATTTACTTGATTAAGATCATTGTGCCCTATGTCTCAAGTCATAATCCACGCTGCCCTGAAATGCTAAATTGATATCCAAAAGATAATAATTTTAAACCGCTTCAATCAGTTTACAAATAGATTTAGGGTTCTTTTTTTATTAAATATTCTAAAAATTAAAATTACAAATATGAAAAAGTTCATTTTATTTTTTCTGATGGGCATTTGCTCCATAACCCTTTTTGCACAGAATGCCAGTCTGCCGAGGGTTAAGATCCTGGCCACCGGAGGTACCATTGCCGGCGCAGGAAATGCAGCGGATCGGGCAGGGTATAAAGCCGGCGCACTTCCGATTGATGAACTGCTGAGCGCAGTTCCGCAGATTCATAAAATAGCAAACGTTACCGGAGAGCAGATTGCTTCTGTGGGAAGTCAGGATATTACTATTGCCATATGGGAGAAACTGGCGGTACGTATCAACGAAATTTTTGAAAAAAATGAAGCGGATGCGGTAGTAATTACGCATGGCACAGATACACAGGAAGAAACAGCTTATTTCCTCGACCTGACAGTTCACTATAAGAATGCGGTGGTGATCACCGGTTCCATGAGACCCGCAACGGCCATCAGTGCAGATGGTCCTAAAAATTTATATGATGCGGTAGCCGTAGCTGCCAATCCGTCCAGCAGGGGCCGGGGTGTGCTGGTTAGTTTTAACGAAAGTATCTATGACGGCCGGGATGTGGTAAAAATAAGTACGACCAAACTGAATGCATTCGCGTCTCCCAATACTGGTCCTCTTGGTCAGGTATATGATGGTAAAGTAGAATACTATTCAACTTCTATCCGGGAAGTAAACGTGGGATCTCCTTTCAGTGTAAAGTTGAATAGTCAGTTACCTAAGGTGGATATCGTATACATGTATGCAGATGCTTCGCCCGGACTGATCAATTGCTCCGTGAGTGATGGTGCCAAAGGAATTGTGATCGCCGGCGTGGGTAATGGTAATTTCAATAAATCATATATGGACGCCATTTCTGCAGCCGTCAAAAAAGGGGTGATCGTTTGCCGGGCCGCCCGAAGCGTAAGCGGCCGGGTTGTGCTGGAAGATGAGATCAATGATAAAGAACTGGGAACTATTGTGAGTGACGATCTCAATCCCCAAAAGGCCCGGGTGTTGCTTATGCTGGGACTCCAGAACACCAGCGATAAAGCAAAACTCCAGGAGTATTTTTTCAAATATTAACCCAAACCGCCCAGCTCAGTAATTTTTTTCTCTTAATTCTTCAATTTTTTTCTTTAAGAATTTTATTTCGTGAAGCAGACCCTTGGCTTCATAGAATTTTAAGTCCTGCTGAAAGGAGTCGCCAATTTTTTTATTCAGGTCTTCCAGTTGATTTTGCAGACAGGAAATTTCGGTTTTTGTATTCGGGGATTGCATTACTGATCGTTTTTATTATTGTTCATGTTGATCAGTCCTGGGCCGGGTTTTCTATTTCGGAGAACTTTCGGTTGAGGTTTGTAAAGTTATAAGTATGCTGCGGCGGGAAAGCGGAATCGGGATTTCAATAACAGTTGCTTAACTGTTAATGACGAGTGTGCAGGCGTTATACGGCTGTAATTGACCTGACCCTGTCGAACGACTCCATTACCCCGCTTTGAACAGTATGGTAATATTTACCCTGTCTCGCGTTAATCATAATTAAAAGGGCGATCATTAATAGTTTATAATTCTTGTACACAATACCTGCAGCGAAAAAAACGACAGCAATACATAAGCTGGTCAGCATGACGATTTTTTTTGCTTTCTGGACTGAATATTTGTTTTCAATCAAAGCATCTAAAGCGCGACCTCCGTCCATAGGAAAAGCAGGTAGCAGGTTTAACAAACCGAGACTGAGATTGATGAATTGGAGCTGAAATAAAAAATTACCTGCATAGGCTACCCCGGTATTTTCAGGTTCATCCCAATAAGCCTTATAAGGATTCAAAAATAATAACAAAACCGCTGCGATCCCCAGATTGGCTAGGGGACCTGCTGCGAGCATCATGAATTCATATATTTTT
>JBGPBW010000223.1:0-7962 GCA_041481385.1 Puia sp. | reverse complement strand
CGCTGGAAAAAACCATTCTATGAACTCGCTTACCAGCCGATGAAAGAAGTACTTCAATACCTGCGTGCCAATGGATATAAAACCTATATCGTTACAGGCGGCGGACAGGACTTCGTTCGGGTATATTCAGAACAGACCTATGGTATTCCGCCGGAACAGGTCGTAGGATCAGCTGCCGCTACAAAATTTGGCTATGATTCAGCCGGTAAACCTTTTTTAACCAAAACGGATAAGATGGTATTGAACGACAATGGACCCGGTAAGGCAGAGGGTATCCAGCTGATGATCGGCCGCAAACCCTATGTTTCATTTGGCAATACACCAGGCGATCAGCAGATGCTCGAATACACAAAGTCTGGAAACGGTCCACGACTGGCCGTGCTGGTGATGCACGACGACTCCACACGCGAATATGCTTATGGTCCTGCACAGGGCCTGCCAGATACCAATGTTGGTGCATTTCCCCAGGCCCTTTACGATGAAGCCAGGAAAAACGGCTGGGTGGTGATCAGTATGAAGAATGACTGGAAACGCATTTTCTCTTTTGAACCCTAAATCATTGATTCTGTTGTAAAGCCCAAGCCGTAAAATCTTCGAAACCTGTAAAGTTTTTTCAGTACAAGACAATTCGGGATTCGTTATCGCTTTCTTCGTGGTTTCTTCGGGTTTTCTTGGGAACGGCTTCGGAAGTTCTTCGGGAGTTCTTCGGGAAAACAGCCTGAAATACCCAGTAAATCCCGAAGAACTCCCGAAGAACTCTCGAAAGAAACTCAAAATCAGACTGGAACATATATGGAATATATATAGAACATAAACACAACACAGTCAAGAATGGAGTTACAAGGTGTAAAGTCTAAGCAAATGGTTTTCATACAGTTCCAAATTTTTTGAATATTGGTGCCTGAAGGATAAATTTGTCTCCCGACAAGTATTTGAAAAAGTGGGAATGGATTCGGGATGTAGCGCAGCCCGGTAGCGCACTACGTTCGGGACGTAGGGGCCGCAGGTTCGAATCCTGTCATCCCGACTTTTAATAAAAATAACCCATTGTATTCCAATGGGTTATTTCTTAAATGAGTATAATGTTTTCAGGTCATCCGGGCCTTATGCAATCATTGTGTTTGCAGTGTCTTTATTTCATTGTTATATGTTCCCATTCTTTGTCGAAGGGCAAAACCCCATCTGATGCATAGAAATACAAATTGTGCCTAGCTGAATAAATTGTTTCAAATACTTTCACATTCTTAAAATGAGGTTCGAAAAAGCTTTTCAAATCATCTTTCGACTTGAATTCTCTCTCGTGATGAGTTAAACTTTTTTGTCCAGTGGGTGATTCAACAATTGTGTAACCAGTTAAAATGCCGTCAGGTGTTAACCGAGTCTTGATGTTTTTCATTATTCCATCAATTTCTTCTTCAGTAAAGTGCTCGATTGCAGCATCCCATATTACATTATCAAATACACCTTCTGGCATCTCATACCTAATGTCGCATAATCTAAATTCAACATTTTTTGTTTGATTGTACTTTTTCGCATGTGGAATAGCATTCTTGTCAAAATCAACGGAAACAATTGCCCTGCCTCTAATTGAATAAAAGTGATATGCATTAAAACCATCACCACAGCAAAGTTCTAAAATATTGGCATCTTGTTTAATTGCTAAAAGTCCGAAAGTTCCTCGCTCCACCCATAAGGGATTTTGTGATATTCTAAATTGATAGAATTGGTCACAATAATGGTCAAACCATTCTGGTTGTGGAGGCGTATTCCATTCATATTTCATCTGAACCATATGGGCGAAAGAAGCCAATTTTCTTGAAGCAAAGGCAATTGATTTTAAGGACCTTGAAATTGTGGGTTTCCCAAAAATTCTCGTTGTTAGTTTACGAAGCAACCCTATCATATTGTGTTTTAAAATTTTCAGTGCACGAATGTATGATATTTTGAAATCCTGGAGCCTTTACCCTTTAAGGGTTAAACGATGCTGAAATAAATATTTACTAGTGAAGATATTAAGCGACCCTGACTTCTGGATCAGTTTATTTAATCAATAATTCTTTATACAAATGGAATACGCTAGTTTACTACCTTTTCCCGACCAGGTGAAATGCAAATCCTTCGCATAACGAAGGATTTGTTGTTATTGAGAAATGCGAGCCGAGCAGGCACGGCTGAGCTGAACGAGAAAAAGCCCATACCAAAAGAGTACTTGCAGAAGACTAGTTTATTCGGTTCGCAAACTATTTACCGGATTAGCAATCGCGGCTTTAACCGCCTGGTAACTCACCGTAATTCCAGTGATGAGAATGGCAACACCCGCCGCCAGCGCAAAGATCCACCAGGATATATCAATCTTGTACGCGAAATCCTGCAGCCAGTGATTCATCGAATACCAGGCCACCGGTGCAGCAATCAAAAAAGCGATAAGGATAAGGTTTAAGAAATCCTTTGAAAACATTGAAATGATGCTGCCCATGGATGCTCCCAATACTTTGCGAATCCCGATTTCTTTGGTGCGTTGTTCAGCCGAGAACATTACGAGCCCCAGCAGGCCCAGGCAGGAAATAAGGATAGCCAGCGACGCAAATAATACTGATAATTTTGAAATGATCAGTTCATTACTATACAGATTTTTATATTCTTCATCCACAAACTGATAAGAAAAAGGATAATTGGGATTGATGTCACTATAAACTCTTGCGAGACTGGCAAGGGCTTCCTTCGTTTTTCCCGGAAGTGTCCGTACGATGATGACTCCGAAATACTCATATTCCTTGACGTCAAGAATCACGGGTTTTATCGGTTCACGAAGGGAGTGCGTGTGATAATCCTTTAAGATGCCAATGATATGTCCCTTTTTCTGCCAGGCTGAAATCCATTTTCCTATAGGATTTTTCATCCCCATTTCCCTGACCGCTTCTTCATTCACCATAAATGCATCCGATGAATCACGCGCGATGGCTCTTGAAAAATTCCTTCCGGCCGCTAATTTCAGGTTCATCAATTGTACAAAATCAAATCCAACTGAGGCGGGTTTAAAACCAACAGAAGCATTTTTGTCTTTCCCTTCCCAGTCAACCGCATCCGTAACCACGAAGTCCATGGCATGCGGCGCCTCACTGCTTCTGTCAACCATCGCAACGCCCGGCATTTCTGACACACGGTTTTTAAACAACAGGTATTTATTCTGGCTGGCCAGTTCCCCTTCTATCCGGGTATATATTAAATTCTCGCGATCGTAACCAAGGTTCGTGTTTTGAACATAGTTGGTCTGTCGTGTAATGACAATCGTTGCCACCAGCAGTACAATGGAAAGCACAAACTGAAATACGGTAAGTCCTTTTCGAAATACCACGGATCCCCTCGAACTTCGGATCACTCCTTTTAAGATCAGCACGGGTCGCAGTGAGGACAGATACAATGCGGGGTAACTTCCGGCAACGAGTCCCGTAAGTAGCATAAGCAAAACCAGGGAACCCCAAAACGAAGTTTGCGTCAACTGAAGCTCTATATGTTTTCCGGTAAATTGATTGAAGGAAGGCATTAATAGCAAAACCAACACAATGGAAATGATCAAGGCGAAAAATGAAAAAGTCAGTGACTCCGCGAAGAACTGACCAATCAACTGCTTCCTTGAAGATCCCACCACTTTACGTAAACCCACTTCTTTGGCCCGTTTTACGGATTGGGCAGTGGCCAGATTCATAAAATTAATACAGGCAATTAACAAAATGAACAAGGCAACATAGCTGAATATCCTAACATATTCAATTCGTCCACTCAGTGGTTTTCCATTCACAAAATGATTGTGCAGATATTTATCAGCAAATCGTTGAAGCCCTACCTGTATTTGAACGGATTTATTTTTTTCCAGTCTTGGCTGCAAAAACCTGTTTATACTGCCTTCAACCGCTTCGGGATTTGCATCCGGGGCCAGTTCTACATAGGATTCAAAATCATTGGAAGACCATTCCAAAAGTTTCTTTTGGGCATCCCAGTTAAACAGGAAATCAAAATGCATCGAGCTTTGTAAGGGCAGATTTTCAAAAACGGCTGTAACCGTAAAATCCTGTTTGTTCTCATAACGCAGCGTCTTACCCATAGCATGCTGAGGTGTTCCAAAAAATATTTCGGCCATTTTTCTGGAGATCGCAAAGCCCTTCATATCCCTCAGTGCATTATCCGGCGTACCGGCTATCAGTGGATAACTGAACATTTTAAAAAAATCTTTGCCGGCCCGCGAACCCTCCAGTTTAATTTTTTTATCCCCATATTGAAAAGTTTCCGCATGTCCCCAGGGGAGTTCATAACCCGTGGCATAATAAGCCTGATGCCTGATTTGGGGAACCGTTCCGGCGACATCTTCGAGCAGAAAAGAAGGGTAATTCTGGCCGGTAATTACTTTAAGTGGTGTTGAATAGGCCCCTTCCGCTTTACCGTTTGTAATCACTGTTTGGTAAACGGCATAAATATTTTCTCCTTTCGCATGAAAATTGTCTACATTTTTTTCATCCGTTACCCAAAAGAAAATAAAAAGGCAGCAGGTCATTCCCAGTGCGAGTCCGGTTACATTAATAAATGTTTGCGTTTTCTGACGGATGATATTGCGCCAGGCGATTCTGAGGAAGTTTTTTAGCATAGCGGTAAGTATTTGGGTTCTCCTCACTTTCAGGGTGCCAAGAAAATGCCACATATGCAGGTCCTTTGTATCCAACACTTTAGAATTGCGCTTCGGAGGGGAACTGTACGATTGCGATACATCTGCTGTCCATTTACATTCTGTCTGTCAGTTGCAGGTTTATTTGACAGGGCGTTTTGTTTGATGTTTACCGGGTTACCCCCTGGGAATGATGAGGTCAAATTTGTAATGGAATTTGCCGGGCAGCATATTCCGACCCATATCACCCCGCCAAATGGTTCCGGTAATCGAAAATCTGATTATTCTGCAATTTCTTTCAATGATTCAAATGAATAACCCAAATCCTTAAGTTTGGGAACCAGGATTTTCACGGTTTCAAAAGTCAGGTTATTTTCTTTTGCTTTTACCAGGTCGGTCGTGGAATCGTGCATTAAAACGATTCCGCGATTTTTGGACCGGATGTCATTCATATAATAGGCTGCGCAGTTTTCACTGCTGTCACCACGTAACCAGAAATTCCAGTCATTGGGACCAATTTCCCAATGAAACGGACCTTTATGATTCAGTCGATTATTGATTTTATTATTTAATTCCTTTGCCACTTCCTCAGACCAGTCTCCCCAGGGTGCACGGAAATAAATAGTTTGATCCGGATTAAATTTTTTGATCAGGTTATCCGTCATCTCGATTTCAGAAACGATATCCCATCCCGCTTTTAAAAAATCGGGAAAGGATTTAGCGTGGGTGAATGAATGATTCCCTATAATATGTCCCAGTTCCGATACCTGGTGTGCGATATCCGGATATTGAACGAGGTGAATTCCGGTCATGAAAAAACAGGCAGTTATTTTTTCATGGTATAGATAGCGTGCAAGTTCCAGTGTTTTCGGTCCTGGCCCGTTTCCAATCGTTTCTCCGGGTCCGTCATCGAATGTTAAACAGAGGGTTTTCTGCGGAAGATTTATAGTGGTAATGGGTGTAATTGAAAACATATTGATTGCGGTGATACAAATGTATTCCTTTAAATATTGAAGTGACTATATGGTACCCGGGTGAAATCGTGTTCGCGAATTCATAAAACATAGATCCCATCCGGAATTTGGAGTTAATTTTAAATAAATAATTCGGGCGCATGAAATCAAACCTTTCGATTCCCATTTGGACCGTCATCCTCCCTGTGTTCGGTTGGTTTGTTTTCTTTATCGGTCATTATATCCAATGGTCACCATTTTTCATAATTTCTGCGATTTCTCTGATCGGGGTCGTATTAAGTGCCGTACATCATGCTGAAACGATTGCCCACCGGGTAGGCGAACCGTTTGGTACCCTCGTGCTTGCACTGGCTGTGACATTGATCGAAGTATCCCTGATTGTTTCACTGATGTTTGCCGGAGGTAAAGAAACTTCTGTGCTGGCCCGGGATACGGTATTCGCTGCCGTGATGATTATTCTCAACGGAATGATCGGCCTGAGTATTTTCGCTGGTGGCATACGATTCAGGGAACAGAATTTTGTGCAACAGGGTATCAGTGCCGCGCTCACCACGCTTGTGGCCATTTCTGTTCTAACACTCATTCTGCCCAATTTCACGACCAGCGTGCCCGGTCCATTTTATAATAAACAACAATTGATTTTCGTCGCTATTGTAACGCTCATTTTATACGGAACATTCATCCTCGTTCAGAATGTGCGTCACCGGGATCATTTCCTGAAAACGGAAGAAGAAAAAGAGTCGTTTGTAAAACCTTCAATCCGTGAAGCATGGTTAAGTGTTCTTTTACTTTTCGTTTGCCTGGCCGGCGTCGTGTTCCTCGCGGAATCCCTGGCACCCGGTTTGGAATCCTGGGTGCGTGCTATCGGGGCACCGGGATCTCTCGTTGGCGTCATCATCGCATTGGTCGTTTTACTGCCTGAGGGACTTTCAGCATATAAAGCTGCACGAAAAAATCAATTGCAACGAAGCCTGAATCTTTCTTTGGGATCCGCACTGGCCAGTATTGGTCTTACAATTCCGACAGTTTCCTTTGTGTCCCTGTATACAGACCTGCCTTTGTCCCTGGGCATTGGCGCAGGCTCAACTGTGCTTTTTTTATTGTCGTTATTTGTAATCATCCTATCCCTGAGCACCGGAAAAACCACCATATTGCAGGGCGTTGTGCTGCTGGTTATTTTTGGCATTTATATTTTTTCCATTATTTTCCCCTGAACACCAGGAGTTTCTGACACGTCGTAGCGGAAACAGATCATTTACATAAAATAATAATATGTAAACGGCGAAATTGGGCTGTCTGGCATGGATTTATATGTAAATCTTTGCAATTATTGCAAGGATCAGGGGGTAATGGAGCCCTTCTATTTCATAAATCTTTATCTTACGCGTCGTCGATATGGCATTAAATCCCTTATGAAACAATTTTTCACCTTATTCCTGCTTGGGGCCATTTTAACTGGCTGCACAAAATCTGTAAATACGGGAAAAGAGATTCCCGGTGGAGATACGACAAAAGGCCTGCCATTATCAACCATCACGAATATTGAATACGGATCAAATACCGATACCAGCGGCAAAATGATTTCGCTGACGATGGATATTTATTTTCCGGAAAATGCCAAAACCGGCGATAAAAATCCGCTGGTCATGATGATCCATGGCGGCTCATATTTGAATGGAGACAAAGCGGATCTTCAAAGAGATTGTCAGATCCTTGCGGATTCGGGATTTGTGGTGGCTTCCATCAACTACCGGTTGGGATGGAGAACTGGAAAAACAACCTGTGGGGGCGACTCGGCCAGTGAAACGCGTGCCGGATACCGGGCGCTGCAGGATGCCAATGCGGCCCTCCGTTTTTTAACCTTTCATAACATTGCATTCAGCATAAATACCGACTGGGTATTTGTCGGTGGCAGCAGTGCCGGCAGCAGCCTTGCACTGAATACGACCTATATTTCAGATCCGATTGCAATGGCTTTTTTGCCGGCAGTATATGCGCAGCTGGGATCTGTAAGCCACGCCGGAAATTCACTGACAAGCGGATTTACAATTAAAGGGATTTGCAATATGTGGGGGGCTTTGCCAGACTCCAACCTGATTTCTGAATTCTCTGCAACACCCACGATCTCTTTTCATGGTACCAGCGATAATGTCGTTCCCTACGATATCGGTTACAACGAATCCTGTCCGAATTATGCCAAACTCTTTGGATCTGCTTGCATTCACCGGCGACTTGTAGCGTATCACACACCGGTGATTTCTAATTTTGTGATCGGAGGCGACCATGGCCCTTCGGTATATACGCCGGAATTTCTGATGGGAAACACAGCTT
>JBGPBW010000222.1:0-7963 GCA_041481385.1 Puia sp. | reverse complement strand
GATCTGAGTGGAACGGACGTTATGCGTAAGATCATGATCCTTGCCCGTGAAGCGGGAAATGCCATTGAAATGGAAGACATCAGTAACCAGATCTTCCTCCCCGCCCCCTGTATGGAGGGATCAGTTGCTGATTTTTATCAGGCTATGGAAAAAGAAGAAGCGCATTTTAAGAAATTATATGAAGCAGCAGCCGCCGAAGGGAAAAAACTAAAATTCGTGGCTTCCTATGAAGACGGGAAAGCTTCGGTCGGCCTTCAGCATGTAGGACCTGCACACGATTTTTTCCATCTGTATGGTAAAGACAATATTGTATTGTTTTATACTGACAGGTATCCCGTACAGCCACTGGTAATCAAGGGTGCAGGAGCGGGTGCAGAAGTAACGGCTTCCGGAGTTTTTGCCGACATCATCCGGGCGGCCAATGTTTAATATTATGATGAAAGAAATTACCATACATGCGCCGGCAACTGTTGCGAATCTGGTTTGCGGATTTGATGTGCTCGGACTCTGTCTCGCAGAACCCTATGATATCATGCAGGTACGTCTGCTGGACAAACCGCAGGTGGTTATCAGCACCACGGATCATTTTCCCCTGCCGGCGGATCCGGCGTTGAATACTGCTGGTGCGCCCCTGCTCGAAATGCTGACCGTTTTAAAGCAGGATATCGGTTTCGAAGTGATCATTACCAAACAAATCAAACCGGGCAGTGGCATCGGCTCCAGTGCGGCCAGCGCTGCAGGTGCGGTTGTAGCTGCAAACGAATTGCTGGGCAATATTTTTTCAAGGGAAGAGCTGGTTCGATTCGCAATGTTTGGAGAAAAAGTTGCTTCCGGGGTTAAACATGCCGACAATATTGCACCCTGTATTTACGGAGGGGTTACTTTGATCCGTTCTATTTTCCCACTGGATATTATTCCGATTGAATCGCCGGAATTGTTTGTGACTGTCCTGCATCCGCAGATTGAAGTGAGAACATCAGACGCTAGGGAGATCCTGAGGAAAGAAGTATTACTCAAAGACGCAATCCGGCAATGGGGAAATATCGGAGGCCTCGTGGCAGGTCTGATGAAAGGAGACTATGACCTCATCGGCAGATCGCTCGAAGATGTAATCATTGAACCGGTCAGGTCGATCCTGATCCCCGGGTTTGACAGGATAAAATCAGAATGCAAAGAAGCTGGCGCGATCGGTGGCGGCATTTCAGGATCGGGACCTTCAATATTTATGCTGAGCAGGGATGAGGCTACCGCAAAAATTGTTGCAGCCGTTATGAAATCTATTTATGATCGTATCGGCGTTTCATACCATATTTATGTAACCACGATAAACCGGCAGGGCGTGAAAAAGCTTAACGCTTAACACCTAATGCCTAACGCATAAGGCTTAAGGCGCAAGGCTTAACGCAATATTTAAATTAATAAAGCTTCATGTTGTTTTACAATCTCAATAAACCTTCAGAAACAACTGATTTCAGGACTGCTACCATTCGGGGACTTGGTTCGGATAAAGGATTGTTTTTTCCGGAACAGATTCCGGTGATTCCATCAGCATGGATAAACGAAATTGAAAACTTTTCTGACGAAGAGATTGCCTGGCAGGTCATACATCCCTATGTTGGGAACACGATTCCGGAATCCGTATTGCGACAAATTCTCAGGGAAACGATCGCTTTTGATATTCCCCTGGTTCAAATTTCCCGGGGTATCAGTACACTGGAGCTGTTTCACGGCCCCACGCTGGCTTTCAAAGATGTGGGTGCGCGTTTTATGAGCCTGTGCCTGGGTTATTTCATGAAAGAGGAAAAAAGGCCTGTCACCGTACTGGTGGCTACTTCCGGAGATACCGGTGGCGCCGTCGCCAGCGGATTTCTTGGCGTAGACGGGGTGGAAGTGGTCATTCTGTATCCGTCAGGAAAAGTGAGTGTCGTACAGGAATTGCAACTCACCACACCTGGCAAAAATATCCGGACCCTCGAAGTGAATGGCAGCTTCGATGACTGCCAAAGCCTCGTTAAACAGGCGTTTTCTGACGCTGAACTCGGCGAAAAGATGTTCTTGACCTCGGCCAATTCCATCAATGTGGCCCGCTGGCTGCCCCAGCAGATTTATTATTTTCTGGCCTGGAAACAGTGGAAAAATAAAACGAAACCGCCGGTGATCTCCGTACCCAGTGGGAATTTCGGAAATATCTGCGCGGGACTGCTTGCCTATCATTCCGGGTTGCCAGTTCAACATTTTATTGCTGCCTGTAATGTAAATGCCGTTGTTCCCGATTACCTGAAATCCGGTAGCTACAAGCCGGTAAAAGCAAAAGCCAGTTTATCCAACGCGATGGATGTGGGTGATCCGAGTAATTTCGTCAGGGTCCTGGCTTTATTCCACGCAGAATTTGAGCCTTTGAAAAAGATGATGAGCAGTGTAAGTATTTCTGATGAAGAAACCGGAGCCGCAATTCGGGACTTGTTTCACAAATATGGATATACAGCCGATCCCCACGGAGCTGTCGGCTGGCTGGCGCTCCGACGCTGGCTGGAAAATCATCCGGACCAGGAGGGAATTTTTCTGGAAACAGCACATCCTGTTAAGTTCCCGGATACTGTTCAACAATTTACCGGCAGACCTGTCGCTGTGCCCGATTCCATTCAGACCCTGTTTTCCAGAAAGAAAAATTCGACAGCCATGGATGCCGATTATAATATTTTTAAGAAATTACTGATGTCAAAACTATAAGACTGTGTTTCAGTTCCGCGGGCATACTCGTGCATAAGAATCCGGAAATCCGGGGTCAACTGATATTGGTCGAAGGGGCAGACAAGTCGAAAATTATTGCTAAGGCAAAGATTACCAAAGCGATGGGGAAGGCGGGTCCTCATTTTGAAACCGGTGAACATCTGGATGGCGCCTATACTGAAGCCGGAGACGTTTTAGGTGGATTTATCTTAAATAATTAGCCAGACTTTTTTCTTGATCTTTCATGTAAGGGGTTTTCCCTTTCATTTCATTATTTTTATAGCCTTAAACCTTAAATAATAAAATATGAAACAGCTGAAACGTCTTTACCTGTTTGTGTTTGCGCTATTCATGACCGCTCCGGGTTTCGCACAAAAAATTGAATTGATATCAGGCGACCTGAACGCCTTGAAGGGGGAAAAGGGTATTGATTTTGCTTTTACCTACGACAGCATCATGATGGGAAAAGGGAAAACTGAAGCAGAATACCTGGCTAAAAAAACAGAAGAATATAATAAAAAGACGCCGGGTAAAGGGGATGCCTGGGCCAAGGCCTGGAAAGAAGACCGTGAAACAAAATACCAGCCTGCATTTACTAAGGTTTTTGAAGAATACAGTACGCTGAAGATGACCGCTAATGCAAAATATACGCTGATTTTTAAAACAAATTTTATTGAACCAGGATTCAACATGATGGTCCATCAGGAACCAGCAAGGATCAGCGGACAGGCCTGGGTTGTTGAAACCGCAAACAAATCGCACGTAATTGCCAAGCTGAGTTGCGAAAAAGCACCGGGACGGGGCTATTTCGGTTCAGAATTTGATACTGGTGAACGCATCACGGAAGCTTATGAATCTGCCGGTAGAGGACTTGGTTATTATTTCAGGGGAAAAATGTAGCGGTCACCTCCATAAGTTGATTGGTTTCCTCCCTGTTATGCGTGAAAACCTGAAAAAAACATTAATGGTTCTGTAGTTGCAATCATTTGTCAGGCCCTTGTCAGGCTATTGTCAAAGAGATGTCAAACAAACGAAAGGTCTCTATAAGGTCTCTATATTCTCTCTATAAGGTCTCTGCGTATCGTCCTAATACACCCATATAGCTGATTTTAAATATAGCCGAATCTTTCTCAAGGGAAAAATCCTGGAAACAGTGCGGAGCAGGAATAAAAAAACCCTCCCAGAATTTGAGAGGGTTTATAAATTAGAACTTGAGGTCAATTCAATTAATCAAAACGGAGGTCAAGGCCGAGACCACGTAATTCATGAACCAATACGTTGAAAGATTCGGGTATGCCCGCTCTGGGGATACTGTCGCCTTTCACAATGGCTTCATAGGTCTTCGCACGGCCGATGATATCATCCGACTTGAGTGTAAGCAATTCCTGGAGAATATTGGAAGCGCCGTAGGCTTCGAGGGCCCACACTTCCATTTCACCGAAACGCTGACCACCGAACTGCGCCTTACCACCCAGCGGCTGCTGTGTAATGAGACTGTAAGGTCCGATACTACGTGCGTGCATTTTATCATCCACCATATGGTGCAGTTTGATGATATAAATAATTCCCACCGTAGCCTTCTGGTCAAAACGATCACCGGTTTCTCCATCATACAGGTAGGTATGACCGAACTTAGGTAAACCTGCCCTGTCAATATGTTCTGCGATTTCTTCCACGCTGGCTCCATCAAAAATCGGTGTTGCGAATTTCAAACCGAGTTTTTCACCTGCCCATCCCAGAACCGTTTCATAGATCTGACCCAGGTTCATACGGGAAGGTACACCCAGTGGGTTCAGTACAATATCAACCGGAGTTCCGTCTTCCAGGAAAGGCATGTCTTCTGCACGCACAATCTTGGCAACGATTCCTTTGTTACCGTGACGACCGGCCATTTTATCGCCCACTTTCAATTTACGTTTCACAGCCAGGTAAACCTTGGCCAGTTTCAACACACCTGCCGGTAACTCATCACCAATGGAGATGTTGAATTTTTCACGCTTATATCTTCCCAGCTCTTCGTTGTACTTGATGTTGTAATTATGCAGCAGCACGTTGACCAACTCGTCTGATTTCGCGTCGCCGGTCCATCCCAGGGGATTTACGTTCAGGTAGTCGATGCCGCTCAGGTTCTTTTGTGTAAACTTTGCACCCTTTCCGATCTGCACTTCACCGAAGTTGTTGTTGACACCGGTAGATGTATGATCCTTCAACAGAACTTGCAGTTTGGAAATCAGTACTTCGAGCAGATCTGTTTCATTCTTCTCATGTACTTTTTCAATTTTATCCAATACTGCTTTCTCGCGCACCTTGGCATTCTTGTCTTTCTTGGCACGCTGGAACAATTTCTTGCTGATCACAACACCTTCTGTACCGCTCGGTGCTTTCAATGAAGCATCCTTTGCGTCGCCGGCTTTATCACCGAAGATCGCACGCAACAGTTTTTCTTCCGGTGTCGGATCGCTTTCACCCTTCGGTGTGATCTTGCCGATCAGAATGTCGCCTTCCTTGATCTGTGCGCCAACACGGATGATACCGTTTTCGTCAAGATCCTTGGTGGCTTCTTCTGATACATTGGGAATATCAGGCGTCAGTTCTTCTTCACCCAGTTTGGTATCACGCACTTCGAGTTCGTATTCAGAAATATGAACAGAAGTGAACAGGTCTTCACGAACCACTTTTTCACTGATCACGATGGCATCTTCAAAGTTGTAACCTTTCCAGGGCATGAACGCCACTTTCAGATTTCTTCCGAGTGCCATTTCTCCATGCTGCACAGCATATCCTTCAGTAAGGAAATCGCCTTCCTTCACACGCTGTCCTTTACGCACAGCAGGTTTCAGGTTGATACAGGTTTCCTGGTTCGTTTTAATGAACTTGGTGAGCTTGTATATTTTCAGATCGTCTTCAAAGCTGACGAGCTTTTGTATTTCATTTCTTTCGTAGCGTACATGAATCTCATTGGCATCAACGAATTCAACAACACCTTCGCCTTCCGAGTGAATCTGAATGCGGGCGTCGCGGGCTGCCTTGGCTTCCAGTCCGGTACCTACGATGGGTCTTTCCGGAAGAATCAGCGGCACTGCCTGGCGTTGCATGTTTGATCCCATCAGCGCACGGTTGGCATCATCATGTTCGAGGAAGGGGATGAGTGACGCACTCAGACCCACAATCTGGTTCGGAGCGACATCCATGTATTCCACTTCATTTCTGTCAAGGATCGGAAAGTCGCCGGTCTGACGGGAAACGATTTTATCTTCTACGAAATTTCCTTTTTCATCCAGTGCGATATTGGCCTGGGCAATCTTGGCAATATCTTCTTCTTCCGCACTCAGGTAAGTGAGTTTCTTCATATCCACTTTGCCTTCATTCACTTTCCGGTAAGGCGTTTCAATGAATCCCATTTCATTGATCTTCGCGTGAACGCAAAGGGTTGAAATGAGCCCGATATTTGGTCCTTCCGGTGTTTCAATTGTACAAAGGCGACCGTAATGGGAATAATGCACGTCACGCACTTCAAAGCCTGCACGTTCACGACTAAGACCTCCGGGCCCGAGGGCGGAGATGCGGCGTTTATGGGTGATCTCACTTAACGGATTGGTCTGGTCCAGGAACTGCGATAACTGAGATGTTCCGAAGAATGAATTGATCACGGAAGAAAGGGTTCTTGCATTGATTAGATCCACGGGTGTGAACACTTCATTGTCGCGGACGTTCATACGTTCACGGATGGTACGTGCCATACGGGCAAGTCCGACGCCGAACTGAGCGTATAATTGCTCGCCCACGGTACGTACACGACGGTTGCTCAGGTGATCGATATCATCGATTTCTGCTTTACCGTTGGTTAAACGTACCAGGTATTTGATGATCTCAATCATATCGCCCTTGGTCAGTGTTTTCTGAGTCAGTGGCAGATTGAGATTGAGTTTACGGTTGATTTTATAACGACCTACTTCTCCGAGGTCATAACGTTTGTCGCTGAAGAACAGTTTGTCGATGATGCCGCGTGCGGTTTCATCATCGGGTGCGTCTGCGCCACGCAACTGGCGGTAGATGTGCTGAACAGCTTCGAGTTCGCTGTTTGACGTATCCTTATTCAGGGTATTGTAGATGATGGCATAATCTCCGCCAACGTCTTCCTTCTGAATAAACACACTCTTCACATCCATTTCGATCACCATGTCGATGGCTTCTTCATCCAGCACTGTGTCGCGCTCAAGAACGATTTCATTTCTTTCAATGGAAACGACTTCACCGGTATCTTCATCAACAAAATCTTCCACCCATGTTCTGAGAACGCGGGCAGCTAGTTTTTTACCGATGTATTTGTGTAATGTTTTCTTATCCACCTTCACTTCATCGGCCATACCGAATAAAGCGAGAATGTCTTTGTCCGTTTCATATCCGATAGAACGCAGCAGGGTAGTAACCGGGAATTTCTTTTTCCGGTCGATATACGCAAACATGACGTTGTTGATATCGGTTGCGAATTCCATCCATGCGCCTTTGAAAGGAATCACACGGGCTGAATATATTTTTGTTCCGTTCGGGTGGATGGATTGGCCAAAGAATACACCCGGTGAGCGATGCAACTGGGATACCACTACGCGCTCTGCACCATTGATGACAAAGGTACCCCTTGGCGTCATGTAAGGAATGTTTCCGAGGAATACATCCTGTACGATTGTCTGGAAATCCACATGTTCTTCATCGTTACAACTCAGACGCAGTTTGGCTTTCAGCGGAACGGCGTAAGTGAGACCACGCTCCATACATTCTTCAATGGTATAACGGGGCGGATCGATAAAATAGTCCAGGAATTCCAGCATGAAAATGTTCCTCGTATCTGTGATCGGGAAATTTTCCTTGAACACCTTAAACAAGCCTTCGATATTTCGCTTGTCCGGTGTGGTTTCCAGCTGGAAAAACTCTTTAAAGGACTGGATCTGTACTTCGAGCAGGTCCGGTGTTTCTGCAAGGTGTTTAATCTTGCCAAAATTGACCCTGGGTGTGAGCTTTGTTGAAGACATATGGTATATATCCTGTTTTAAATGTTCAAACTACAGTTCGCGGGAAAACAAAAAAATGCCTCGTGAATTCAATGAATTCCCAACGCATTGATTAATAGCATGTTATATTGTGCTGAATATTTATGGCTTAAATGATAATACAAACGGACGGCAAAGTTAAGGATTTTAGCTGAAAATCAGTGCTTCGGGGAGAAAATAGTTGG
>JBGPBW010000221.1:0-7983 GCA_041481385.1 Puia sp. | reverse complement strand
GTTCCTGCTTATGATAGAACTCTGTGACAATCGGCCCGTTTGCCAGCAGGGCAGTCCGGTGCATCAGATTTTCTAATTCTCGCACATTGCCCGGCCATTCATAATGCACCATCGCCTGAATGACCCCGGCTGAAAATCCGGTGATTGTTTTATTTTCGAGAAGGGAAAACTTATTGAGAAAGAAATTGGCCAGTAACATAATATCCTCTTTTCTTTCCCGCAATGGTGGAACCACAATTGGAAAAACATTCAGCCGGTAGAACAGATCCATTCTAAATCTGCCAGCTGCGACTTCTTCCTCCAGGTGGCGGTTGGTTGCCGCGATGATGCGTACGTCTACTTTCCTGGATATGCCACCGATGGGTTGAATTTCTTTTTGCTGCAATACTCGAAGGAATTTGACCTGCAGTTCAGTGGCGAGTTCGCCAATCTCATCTAAAAAAATGGTCCCGCCGTTCGCCTGTTCAAAACTTCCGGTTCTTTTTTCAATCGCTCCGGTAAACGCACCCTTTTCATGGCCAAACAATTCCGATTCAATGATGGTGGGCGGAAGTGCGCCGCAGTTTACGGTAACTAAAGGTTTGGTATTTCGCCTGGAAGCTTCGTGGATAGCCTTAGCAACAAGCTCCTTGCCTGTGCCGCTTTCTCCAAGAATCAAAACGGAAGTTTCTGATGGGGCCACCAGACGTATGTGTTCCAAAACATTCTGCATGGCGCCTGATCTTGTTATAATCTGAAATGTATCATTTCCAGCCGGATTCCCATTTGCCGGCGCCCATTCCTTTGGCAGGAGTGCTTTATTTTTCAAAGCGCCATGCAGTTCTAATGCGACTTCCAGCGTCGCCAGGACATCGCGCTGGCGAAAAGGCTTGACTAGGAAGCCATAGGGCTTTGTTGCTTTGGCAGCCAGAAAGATCTTTCGATTTGAGTTTGCTGTCAGGTAAACAAAGGGTAGTTGTCTTCCCACAAGAACCCTGGCAAAATCAATTCCGGTAAGGGTTCCGTCAAGTTGAATGTCCAATAATACCATATCCGGCCGGTGCCTTTCCAACATTTCCATGGCTTCTACAAAGGAGGTAGCTATGGGCAAAACCGCATAACCTGCCCTGTCAAGAATCAGTCGGAGGTTATTGGCTTCAATAAACTGGTCTTCAACTATCAGGATTTTTAATTTCATGCCTCAATGCTTTCTTTTTGTATCATCAGGGTTTGGTCGGTTATCGACTCTTTATTAAATTCAACGGTCAATGATGTTCCCTTTTTTGTTTCCATGACTACCGTTCCTTTAAGTTCCTTACCAAGACCTTTAATCAACTGCATGCCCAGGCTCTTGCCTTCATCTTCCTCGCGCATTATAAATCCACTACCGTTGTCTGCGATTACGAGTTTCACCCAATCGGCTGCCTCTGTCATATAAATCCAGATTTTTGGAAGCTGTTCGAGACTGAATGCATACTTAATGGAGTTGGTTACAGCTTCATTGATAATGAGCGCAACCGGGATAGCCTGTTGCAGATTCAGGTAAACTGATTCTACCTGTACATGAAAGTCGATTTTTTGTGTGTCCAGACTGTCTTTCAAATATCCGATAAATTCTTCGATATAGACCGACATGTCAATGGAACGCAGGTCCTCATCCTGATAGAGTTTTTGATGGATCAACGACATCGCATAGATACGATGCTGGCTTTTTTCGATAGCCTGGAGGGCATCTTTTTCCAGGTACATCGCCTGGGATTCGAGCAGGCAAATGATCGTGTGCAGATTGTTTTTTACGCGGTGATGCACCTCTTTGAGGAGCCATTCTTTTTCCGTTAGTGATTGTTGTAACCTGGCATTCATCCGGGAAATGGTTTGACCGTCCCTCTTTTTTCGACGATATTGAAAATAGAAAACGCAACCAGCGGCAAGGAAAACCAGGCTGCCATATAAGGTGACATTTTTTATCAGTCTGACCCGATTAAGATTGGCTTCGCTGAGTAACTGCTCTTTCGTGAGCATAACAATCTGCGCATCTTTTTTTTCCGTCTCAAATTGGGCTTTGAACTTTTCTATCGCTTCTACTTTTGACTGTTTTAGTACAGAATCATCATACCGTTTATTGAGGCTTAAATGTCTGATCGCGGAAAGATAATTGCCTGTTGCGGAGTCCGCCAGGAAGAAGCAATATTGCAGATGTGCGCGTGTTCGTTTAGATGTGGTGTTATCAAATTGTTGTAATGCTTTTTCCAGATAGTGCTTGGATTTAACAAAATTGCCCGATTCCACATACAGCTGACCCAACTCATAATAGGGTAGTTTGAGTGAGTGCTGCCGCGAAATTTTCATAGCCATGTTGAAGTACATTTCTGCACGACTATAGTTCTTCGTTAACCGGTAAAAACCGCCCATTCTTCTCGACCAAACGAGACTGTCCGTTGCATTGTCCGGAGGATATTCATGAAATAGTTTCGTTATGAGTTTATCTGCTTCTGCCTGCCTGTGCAGTTTGACCATTTCTTCCACCAGCAATTTAGTCGCATCTGCAATGCTCCCATCTCCATATTGACGTTTATACAGTTCGATAGCCTGTTGCGTATACAAGACGCTTTTTTCATGATCCTCTGTTTTCGCCAGAACGCCTGCATAGCACAATAACAGGTCTGCCGCCTCGGCGCTGTCTCCAGTCTGGGTCAAATTCTTTAAACCCTGTTCCGAATAATACAATGCTTTATCATCATTTCCCAACAGATATGCGTGCACCAGCAATTCATTATAGGTTGGATACAGAAAGGGATGTCCTATTCCCTTCAGCAGGCTGACCACGTTCAGCAATTCCTGTTCAGCACCTGGCTGTTGGGTTTCGGAATGCAGGCAGGCGATCTCCCGTATAGCCATGATTATTTTCAGACTGTCATGTAAAGTCTGACCCAGCGCTTTCGCCTGCAAAGCCAGTTTATTTGCCTCTTCCCGTTTAATATTGTCAACCCGGTAAGCATGAGACGTCTCGAGCAGGATCTTGATGCGTGTACTGTCATTCACGCTGGTTAATAAAGCGATCGCACTATCCTGCAGGTGTCTTCGCAGGTAAATGCAGGCGATTAATAATTGAGCATCGTTATATGATTTTACCGACCGGGTCTTTGCGCTTAGTATAGATGCTTCGTTGCCCAGGCGTAATGCTGTGTTCAGGTTTGCGGAACCGGGATACGGTTTATGAAAATAATAAGTGGCCAGAAGAGTTAATGCGTCGATCTTTTCAGAAGTTGATCTGGAATTTGCGATCGTGCGGTTAAGAGAAGAAAGGTCAGCTCCATGAACCCAGGGTATACTCTGGACAAACTGTGCTCTGCAATTTATTTGCAGAAGCACGAGGAACCCAAGCAAAGGAATGGGTCGCATAGACAGGAAGTAAATCTTTTTCATCATGCGCTGCAGGATAAAAATTAGCGCCGGCATCTTAAAGTTACATCGAACATGAGCTCTTTGATACCGTATCATCAAAATATCATTGCAAAATTATTCGATTGTCGAAATATCGACAATCGAATAATTCATTTTGTCGAAATCTGGTTAAAGCTAATCCAGGCATACATAATATCACATTGATTTTCATAAGTTTAAAAACTTCGGCATACAAGTTGAAAACCAGGTACAGATATCAGTACTGATTTATTTCTTAACCAATTTAAATACACGATTATGAAAGTGAAAAATGTAGTGTTGGTTCACGGCGCCTTTGCCGACGGATCAGGATGGAAAGCCATTTACGATATACTTACGAAGAAAGGGTACAAAGTAACTGTCGTCCAAAATCCGCTATCATCACTTGAAGACGACGTAGCAGCAACAAATCTGGCACTCGATGGGCAGGACGGTCCTGTAGTCCTGGTGGGCCACTCCTGGGGCGGTGCCGTAATTACTCAGGCAGGCGTCCACAGCAATGTAGCTGCGCTGGTTTACGTTGCAGCCTTTCAACCAGACAAAGGGGAATCTGCTTTCACCTGGTTTAGTTCCATGCCACCACTGCCGGAAAATGGCGTACTTCCTCCGGATGAAAGAGGTTATGTGTACTATTCGAAAGAAAAGTATCATGCTGGATTTGCAGCTGACCTTCCACAGCAATTAACAGAATTCATGTATGCATCCCAGGGTGCATTTGCAGCCAAATGCTTTATATCTCCCTTAACCGAAATCGCCTGGAGGGCAAAGCCTGCCTATGGGATTGTTGCCACCGAGGATAAGAGCATCCGGCCCGAGATTGAAAGAAAAATGTATGAGCGCTCAAATACGAAATTTATTGAGATCAAAGGAAGTCATGCGGTGTACGTTTCGCAACCGGATGCTGTTGCAAAAGTGATCATGGAGGCTGCAGAGAAGTAGAATGATCTGTTTAATTCTGTTGATAAATATTTTATAACCTAAAAATTAAAAAAATGAAAAACATGCCTAAAAAATGGAGGAATTCCGGATTCGTTTTAGCTATTCTAGTGCTGATGGCAGCTTTATCCGGTTATACCGTCCATGCGCAGACTCCTGTAAAAAATGTTGTATTGGTTCATGGAGCATTTGCAGATGGCTCCGGATGGAAAGCACTCTATGAGGTGCTCACCAGTAAAGGTTACCACGTAACCATTGTTCAAAACCCACTGACATCGCTGGAGGATGATGTGGCTGCGACAAAAGTGGTATTGGATAATCAGGACGGGCCTGTAATTCTGGTAGGACATTCCTGGGGTGGTGCAGTGATCACAGAAGCGGGCAATCATCCTAAAGTGGCTGCCCTGGTATATGTTGCTGCTTTCCAGCCGGACAACGGTGAATCAGCCCTGCATTGGTTACAGACTTTTCCACCAGCTCCTGAAAATGGTGTTTTGCCTCCTGATGCCAAAGGCATCGTTTATTACGACAAAGCGAAATACCATGCAGGTTTTTGCGCCGATATCAGCAAGGAGGAATCCGATTTTATGTATGCATCTCAAGGGGCATTTTATGCAAAAGGATTTACAACACCCATTACGCATGCTGCGTGGAGAGATAAACCGGCCTATGGTCTGGTAGCGACAGAAGATAAAAGTATTGCACCGGAAATAGAACGCAATATGTACAAACGTTCTAACACAAAAATTACTGAAATAAAGGGCAGTCATGTGATTTACATGTCGCAGCCCAAGGCGGTAGCTGATGTGATAGAAATAGCGGCAACAACGGCAGCTAAATCAAGCGCTGGAATGAGCGGCAGCAAATAGTTATTTTTCTTTCTGACGAATAATCAAAGACTGTATGGAATAGGCTAAGATAAAAACTTATTCATGATGCAGTCTTTGATTATTTTTTATGGAATATTACTAGCTTTAGTGACTGGTGTCCGGGAGAATCGTGTATGAATTTGACTCTTTTACGATTCTACACTACTTATGAATGTATATGTTTAAATCAAGAATCATATGGATTCTGTTATGCCTTGCGATTGGCTCTAAGGGACGATCACAGTCTTCTCCAAATCAAACAACCACTCTGCCTGCGCCATATCGCGCCTCATCTGCGTACAAACTGGAATGGCAGCGTCTTCATCTGCAATTAAGTTCAACCTACAATACGGTGGCAAGGGAAAACCAGGTTGATTTTGACAGCAGCCTTCTTTATGTCAGTCAGTCTTTAGGAATTAGCCGCATGGCTGTGATGACCGAGGGTATTAATGTACAGGGTCTGCCTGTTAGTTGGGTTGATGAAAAAAATCCGGGCAGCGCCGTCGATTTGCTCTCGCGTCTGACAGGAAAGAAACACCTGAATCTATTAATATTGCTGGGAGCCTACTATGCTTTTCAACCTTACTACGATCACCATTACAAGGATAGTGCTGAGTATTTTCTTAAAATGGCGATCAACGAAAGTAAAACGTTTCAGGAAAGCAGGCTGGGCAGAATAGCGCGTTGCCTTTTAGGGAAGACGTATCTGCAGAACGGTGAGTTATCAAATGGAGATTCTGTTTTCAATCGTTTGATCAATGATTGTCAAAGCGAAGGAGATCGGGAAACAGAAGCAAGAGCATTCGCTTACCGGGCAATATACACTGCCCTCTCACCGACTTCTGTTCCTTACCAAATCAGTTACCTATTAAAAGCCAGTGATATTTACCGTGAACTAAAAGATCATGAGAATCAGATAAATGTTCTGACGGATATCGGTTATCTGTATGTGGTTATTTTTCAGCTGCAAAATGCACAACAGGTATTCGGGGAAGCCCTTAAACTGGCGGACTCGATCGGCTTTCCATACACACAATATAATACGGATGCCCTGGCCATGTCCCTGGATTATCAAAATAAATTTGGTGAAGCGCTAAGATATTCGATTGAAACCATAAGAATAGCGGAGATTAATCGGGATAGTGTCGGGTGGGGTATTTTCTACAGCCGGCTTGGTGGCTTGTATCACGTTGAAGGAGACCGGGATTCAGAAAGTCTGAAATGGCTGGAAAAAGCAATGGGTCGCTTTATTCTGGACAAAAATGCAGGGAGCTTATACAGGAATTTATCGAATATATCGGATATTATGTTTGACAGAGGTCAATTTCATCAAGCGCTCGACTTGTTGCTAAGCGTATCTAAAAAACTGCCTCCTGAAAACCCGGCTGAACTTTTATATTACCACTTGGAACTTTCAATCCATTATATGATGCTTCGTCAATTTAAACTGGCGGAGCAACATCTGCTGGAGGCTTCCAGGATGGAACAGGAGATGGAAATTTCATTTGGACCGTTTAGAAGAACCTGGATAACGTGTCAATTTGGACGTTTCTATTTTTTTGAAGGCCAGTACGCAAAGTCAAAAACCTATTTTGAAAAATATTTATCGGACCCATCAGGAGGAGCAGGCAACCTGTTACAGGAGCTTTCTGTTTATAAACTTCTGATTCAAATTGATTCCATCTTCCACGACCCGGTTTCTGGCCTGGAACATTATAAAAAGTATGCGCAGCTTATGGATTCCAATTTCAGGGTTTCTAAGATAAGACAGGCAGAAGAACTCCAGGTGAAATATTTAACTGAAGAAAAGGAGAACCAGATTGTGGTATTAAATCAAAAGGCAGGTCTTGAACAGGCCAATTTAAAACAAACTAAACTTATAAAAAATATAACCCTCGCCGCCATTATTTTAATTCTATTTATCGGCACCCTGCTTTACACCATGTTATACCGGCAAAACCGTACAAAGCATAAAAACAACGTTCTGATCACGCGAAAAAACGAACAGTTGCAAAATTTGGTCACTGAAAGGGAATGGCTGCTGAAGGAAGTGCATCACCGGGTAAAAAATAATCTGCATACCATCATTTGTTTACTGGAATCGCAGGCCGTTTACCTTGAGGATGATGCTTTACAGGCGATCGAAAAAAGCCAACACCGTATCTATGCCATGTCACTGATCCATCAAAAGCTTTATCAAAACGACGATATCACTTCAATTGATATGTCTGTTTACCTGGAGGAATTTATCATATATCTAAAACAAAGTTTTGACGTTCAAAATATCGATTTTTTCTTACGGATAGAACCAATTCATTTAAATCTGCCGCAGGCTATTCCTGTTGGTCTTATAATCAATGAAGCAGTTACCAATTCTATAAAATACGCTTTTAGTGACCACCAGACAGGGAATATTTCAATTACCATGACCGAAGGTGGAAGTACTATTACTCTGATTATTGCTGACAATGGTAAAGGCTTTGTGCCCAAGGACGAGGATGGGAGCAAAAGCCTGGGTATACAACTCATCCGGGGACTAAGCAAACAACTAAATGGCAGTGTAGTAATCGAAGCAAGCGACGGAACGAAGGTAATTATTCAATTTATTAAAGAATCATCTCGTCCACAACGGCAAATGGTACAAAAAGTAATGTCCAGGAAAGAAGTTTAATCAACGTAGGAAAGCGGGAAAAGTCTTTATTTATGTACCAACCCGGCTATGATACTCACGCTGAGTGCCAGGATAACGGTATTG
>JBGPBW010000220.1:0-8048 GCA_041481385.1 Puia sp. | reverse complement strand
TGAGATATGTTTTAATACCGGGATGACCGGCTATCAGGAGGTTTTCACAGATCCCAGCTATTTCGGACAGGTGCTGATCATGAACAGCGTTCATATCGGAAACTATGGGGTGAAGGATGATGATGTCGAATCCGATAACGTAAAAATCAGGGGACTGATTGGAAGGAACCTGGAGGAACAGTTCTCGCGCATTCAGGCCAAAGGGTCGCTGGATGAGTATTTAAAAGCTAACCATATCGTTTGTATCGAAGGCGTCGATACCCGCGCCCTGGTTACACATGTGCGACAGAAGGGTGCTATGAATTGCATTATTTCATCTGAAATCCTGGACGTTAACGAACTGAAGAGCATATTGGTCACCGTACCGGATATGGATGGTCTTGAACTGGCTTCTGCTGTATCAACTGAGAAATCGTATGAAGCTGGAGATCCGTCTTCGCAGGTAAGAATCGCGGTGTTGGATTATGGTGTGAAGAGGAATATCGTGCACTGTATGGTTGAAAGAGGTGCCTTTGTAAAAGTATTTCCGGCTAAAACATCCCTGACCACGCTCAGGGCATTTGAGCCTTCTGGCTATTTTCTTTCCAACGGTCCGGGTGATCCGGCAGCCATGGGTTACGCTATTGAAACCGTTAAGGAAATTCTGAAGGAAAATAAGCCTGTTTTTGGCATTTGCCTGGGTCATCAGCTGCTCGCCCTGGCTAAAGATATTCCCACGTTTAAAATGCACCATGGTCATCGCGGTTTGAATCATCCGGTAAAGAACCTGATTACCGGGAAATGTGAGATCACGACTCAAAACCATGGATTTGGAGTGGACCCTCTCTCTGTCAGGAAGAATCCTGAAGTAGAAGTAACGCATATAAACCTCAATGATGATTCTATTGAAGGCATCCGGTTGAAGGACAGGCCGGTCTTCTCCGTGCAGTACCACCCGGAAGCTACACCCGGTCCCCACGACAGTCGCTACTTGTTTGATGAGTTCATTGGATTGACTAAGAATGCCTAGATATCGACCCTGGAACATTCAATCTTGCACAGGCCAACCATTAAGAAACCCTTTGAACAGCCCTTCAGAATTATCTGCATTCCCAGCCTTGCAATAGGATATCGATGCACTTTTCTTTCAAATCCCGTCTATTGTTTTAGACTTCGGCTTTCAGCATTAGGTCCAAAAAACCGTATTTTCGCACTCTATTAAACCTCATCTTTTGTGGCATTGATTAAGAGTATTTCAGGCATCAGGGGAACAATCGGTGGCAGGCCCAATGAAAACCTGACACCTCTGGATATCGTGAAGTTTTCTGCGGCTTTCGGAACCTGGATAAAAGAAACCGTTACCCACTCAAAAAAAATTGTCATTGGCAGAGATGGACGTATCAGCGGGGAAATGGTGCGCAATCTGGTTGTTAGTACACTTACAGGTATTGGTCTGGATGTTCAGGACCTGGGATTATCAACAACGCCCACCGTTGAATTGGCTGTTATTGGCGAAAAAGCAGCCGGCGGTATTATCATAACTGCCAGCCATAACGCACAGGAATGGAATGCGCTTAAACTCCTTAATTACCTCGGAGAATTCATCAGTGCGGAAAACGGATTACGAATTTTAGAAAAAGCAAATAAGGAAGCATTCACATTTGTTTCAGTAGACAAACTCGGCTTGTATTCAGTGGACAATAGTTACATGCATAAACATATCCAGGCAGTCGTAGATTATCCACTGATCGACGGGGCGGCGATTCGCGCCAAACATTTTAAGGTAGTGGTAGATACCATCAACTCAACGGGCTTCCTTTGCATACCCCCCTTACTCAGGACCCTGGGTATTGAAAATATCAGGATCCTGAATGAGGAGGTGAATGGAAGATTTGCCCACAATCCGGAACCATTGCCTGAAAATCTTGCTGGATTGAGTGCTGAGGTAAAGAAATCCGGGGCTGATCTCGGTATAGCCGTCGACCCCGATGTGGACAGGCTTTGCTTTGTATGTGAAGACGGAACCATGTTCGGTGAAGAATTTACACTTGTGGCCGTTGCTGATTATGTACTTTCTCAGAGGCCGGGTAATACCGTGAGTAATATGAGCAGTACCAAAGCGCTGAAGGAGATCACCCTTAAACATGGTGGAAAATATTTTCCATCTGCTGTTGGTGAAGTGAATGTGGTCAATAAAATGAAGGAAGTCAATGCCGTAATCGGGGGAGAAGGAAATGGTGGTATTATTGCCCCAGATCTGCACTATGGCAGAGACGCCCTCATTGGAATCGGTTTATTTCTCAGCGCACTGGCCCGTCATAAAAACGGCATGCGTTCGTTCAGGTCCAAATATCCAGATTATTTTATCTCGAAGAATAAGATTGAATTGGGAAAAGGAGTAAACGTCGATAGAATTTTCGATCAGATTAAAACCAAATATAAAAATCACCCGGCGAATACAGAAGATGGATTAAAGATTGAGTTTGATGAAGATTGGGTACATCTCCGCACTTCCAATACTGAACCCATCATCCGCATCTATGCGGAAAGTAATTTTGAAACAACGGCAAATAATATTGCCAGGCGCCTGATGAAAGATATCCAGGAGTTTATTTAAACTCTTTTAAATTGTTGTGCTGATGCAAAGAATTTATTTCGACAATGCGGCGACTACTCCGCTGGATCCCGATGTATTGGAAACGATGTTACCCTATTTAACTGAGAAATTTGGAAACCCTTCTTCCATTTATTCTTATGGAAGGGAAACCAGGATGGCCATTGAACAGGCTAGAAAAACGGTAGCCGGACTTCTTCACGCTCATCCGGCAGAAATTTTTTTTACCAGCGGAGGTACCGAAAGCAGCAACGCTGCTATTCGTGCTGCAGTACAGGATCTGGGCTGCCGTCATATCATCAGTTCACCTCTCGAACACCATGCAACCCTGCACACGGTATCTTATTATCAGGAAAGAGGGGAAGCCAATCTGCACTTACTAAATGTTTTACCGAATGGGCACCTGGATCTGGATCAGCTCGACAGACTGCTGTCAGACCTCGGTAAAAAAACATTGGTTTCCCTGATGCACGCCAACAATGAAACCGGAAACCTGCTGGATATTGAGCGGGTAGCAGCAATATGTAAAAAATATCAGGCTATATTTCATTCCGATACTGTGCAAACCCTGGGCCACTATCCTTTTGATTTAAGTAAATTGACCATTCATTTTATTACAGGAGCTTCACATAAATTTCATGGTCCGAAAGGTGTGGGTATCCTCTATATTAATGAGCAAATTAAAGTGAGACCGAATATTCATGGTGGATCTCAGGAAAGAAATATGCGGGCAGGAACAGAAAATGTATATGGAATCGTTGGGTTCGCGAAGGCTTTACAAATTGCTACGAATAGAATGGAAGAGGACAGCCGGTATATCAACGACCTCAGAGTCTATATGGCAGATTCTTTACAAAGGGAAATTCCAGGAGTGACATTCAATGGGGATGCATTTGGTAAATCATTGTATACCATTTTAAGCGTCAGTTTTCCAAAAACAGATAAGGCTGAAATGTTATTGTTCAACCTGGACATTCATCAAATCTGCGCATCAGGCGGAAGCGCCTGTACAAGTGGAGCTCAACAGGGTTCACATGTAATGCGAGCTATATATCCGGGATCGGACCGAACGACAGTGCGGTTTTCCTTCAGCCGGCAAAATACCAGGAGAGAAGTTGATGAAGTAGTTAGTAAGTTGAAGTTGCTTGTTTAACCATGGGCAATAAAAAAATCCAGTCACTACGCTGGATCTTTTTATGTGTTTCAGTAATTATTTTCGAAGGGATCTAGATGGATCTTGGACCAAAAACGGGCTCTTCTGAGTGCAAATTTACATCTATTCCCTTTTGGTTTTGACTTTCATTTTCAAATCTTTTACACAGTCCGGACTTTCCTGAAATGTTAACATTTCATTCGAAGAATCCCAAAAGAACTTTAAAAATTTGTTAATGACTTTGAACGATCAACAGCTGGGTTTTAACATTTTGTCCATTGGACGTAAGTCGGGCAAGATAAGTTCCGGTGGGAAGGACACCCGATGTTGATACCTGTGTATTTTGCGTTCCGGTCAGTGTTGCCCAATTCGTTTCACTGATTTTTTTACCTGAAAGATCAAAAAATTCGATTTTAGCGGAACGCAGGTTTTTTTCTGATTCGACAAATACCATATTGTTCTGAATGATTGTGGGATAAATTTTTGTTCCATCGGCCTGACTGTTCCTGATTAAGACAACTGGCGACTGATTGGTATACCCATTTTTGCCGACTACTTTAACCCGGTAGTACGAGGTTCCGGTGAGCGGATGCGCATCGGCATAATTATATAACAACTGGTAATCGTGGGTCGAAATATTCATTTTAGATTTGATACTGTCAATGTCCTGGAAATTAATACCATCCACACTACGCTCGATTGCAAAATAATTAACGCCTGATTCCATCATGGTTGCCCAACTGAGATCTACTGAGAGATTATTTGTTACCACTCCTTTAAAATTAGTGAGGGTAATAGATACGCCAGTGCTTAAATTATTTTCTCCGAGCTCAGTATTGCCAGATAAAGAAGTGGTTCCTGAATCGGTCGGATCATATGAATCATAACCGGCAGCGCGGCTGCTTATTGTTGCAATGATCAGGGCGGCGAAGAGTAATGTTGTTTTCATAAAATTGATTACAACCTATATAGCCAAACCCGGTGCCACTATCATAATTTGCTGAATATCAGTAATTTAACTGTTATTTCTGGCATGTCTTTTTTCCCAATCCGGGAAGGAATTACGAAAATGAGCCCTGGGGGCAGGCAAAGTTTTTTATTTTGCACATATCATTTAACCAACCAGGCAAACCAACCATGTCAAAAGTCATTTCATCCTCCCGGAGAATCTATAGCATCGACGTTTTACGGGGAGCGGTGATGGTGATTATGGCATTAGATCATGTTCGGGATTTTTTTCATTATACGGCTTCTACGGATAGTCCTACAAATCTGATGACCACAACCGCCCCATTATTTTTTACAAGGTGGATCACACATTTCTGTGCTCCTACATTTGTATTCCTGGCAGGCATTTCAGCATTTCTGATGGGTCAGAAAAAAACAATCCGACAGTTGGCTTCATTTCTGATTAAAAGGGGATTCTGGCTTATTGGAGTAGAGGTATTGATTGTTACCCTTGCATGGACCTTCAATCCTTTTTACAACCTGATCATTCTGCAGGTTATCTGGGCAATAGGTCTCAGCATGATCATTCTGGGATGTATGATTTGGCTTCCTTCAAACGTCATCCTGTTGATGGGTTTAATAATCATAGGATTGCACAATTTGTTGGATAATGCCGAACTGAATCGTCACGGTCAGGTCAATTTAATCTGGGAACTGGCACATCATGGCAACTTCAAATTGGAGACTTTGTCAGCCAATCATCTGATTATAATCGTGTACGCATTTTTACCCTGGACCGGTATCATGCTGACAGGTTATGGATTGGGCAGAATATTTACTCAGGAATTCCACCCTGCGAATAGGCGCAAAATTTTATTTGGACTGGGGTCTGCATTCCTTCTGTTGTTTGTTTTACTTCGTTTTCTGAACCATTACGGGGATCCTGTTCCCTGGCAAATGCAGAGAAACCCGTTATTTTCCCTGCTTTCCTTTGTCAACCTGAGTAAATATCCCCCTTCACTGGACTATATCACCATGACGCTCGGTGCGGCTATGATAATACTCGGTCTGCTTGACCGGATTTCCAGGAATTTCTTTTCTTTCCTGCGGGTATTTGGAACCGTTCCATTTTTTTTCTATGTATTGCACCTTTACCTGATTCATGCGATTACAGTCATAGTTTTTTTTATTCAGGGTTATCCCCCGAAAGATATTGCACCGCAACATAGTCCCTTCTTTTTCCGCCCCGACCATTTCGGGTTTCACCTGCCCGGTGTCTATTTGATCTGGGCTTTGGTCATTTTGATTTTGTACCCCTTGTGTAAAAAGTACAACCGGTACAAGAGCACACACACATATTGGTGGCTGAGTTATCTGTAAGCACAGGTGATTCTCTATTGCAAAAGTCCCTTGATTTCGTTAAGCCGGATCAAAGCTTCTACCGGAGTCAGACGGTTAATATCGATTTCGGATAACATTTTCCGGATTTGTTCAAAAGTCTGGGTATGGGCATCAAAAATGGATAGTTGCAGCTGCGGCCCCGAAATTTTTTTCATTCCTTCTTTCAATGTTGTAGTTTCTCCGCCCCGGCTTTCTTCCAATTGTTTTAAAATCTGGTTTGCCCGTTCAATAAGCGATGCCGGCATTCCTGCCATTTTTGCTACGTGAATGCCAAAACTATGAGTGGATCCCCCTGCCGCGAGTTTGCGAAGGAAAATGATTTTATTTCCCAACTCCCTGCTGGTAATGTGATAGTTGCGGATGCCCGGAAATTTATTTTCGAGCTCGTTCAGTTCATGGTAATGGGTCGCGAACAGTGTTTTGGGCTTGCCAGGTGACTGATGTAAAAATTCTGCAATACTCCAGGCAATGGAGATACCATCATATGTTGATGTACCGCGACCGATTTCGTCCAGGATAATCAGGCTGCGGGAAGTAATATTATTGAGAATGCTGGCTGTTTCATTCATTTCAACCAGGAAAGTGGATTCTCCGCCACTCACGTTATCTGAAGCACCAACCCGGGTAAAGATCTTATCGGTAAGCGGAATGAATGCTTCAGTCGCCGGAACAAAACTACCCATATGGCTCATCAGCGTGATCAGGGCCACCTGACGGAGGAGTGCAGATTTCCCGCTCATGTTGGGTCCCGTAAGAATTATAATCTGCTGATCCGAAGGATCCAGCAGCACATCGTTGGCAATATACGATTCACCCGGTGTGAGGTTTTTTTCTATTACCGGGTGTCGGCTTTCTTTTAATTCCAGGATCGGTTCTTCGCGGATAACCGGTTTTTTATAATTGAAGCGCATTGCATTACCCGCGAAACAAAGCAGACAGTCCAGTGTAGCAATTACCGAGCAGTTAATCTGTATAGGCGCAATGTAGTCACATACTGACACCAGAAGTTTTTCAAACAAACTGGCTTCTATGAATTGAATTTTCTCCTCCGCGCCCATGATCTTTTCTTCATATTCTTTCAATTCAGGAGTGATATACCGTTCAGCATTAACCAGGGTTTGTTTACGGATCCAGGTTTCAGGAACCTTGTGTTTCTGTGCGTTTGTTACTTCCAGGTAATACCCGAACACATTATTGAAATGAATTTTCAGAGAGGAGATTCCGGTAAGTGCAGATTCTTTCTGCTGTAATTCAGCCAGGTATTGTTTGCCACCGGTTGCAATATGACGAAGCTTATCCAGTTCTGCATGTACTCCGTGCCGGATTATATTTCCTTTCTGTGCAACAGCTGGCGGATTGTCCACCACTTCGGCTAGAATCTGATCCGCTATCAGCTGGCAGGGATTCAATAAAGCTGAAAGACGGTTTAAATATGACGAAGCTGTGTCAGAACCGTCTGTTCGCATTTGCCGGATTTCATGTAACCCCCTGCCGAGCTGTAACAATTCACGGGGACTTATTTTTTTTGACGGAATCCGGGAAAGCATTCTCTCCAAATCCCCGCAAACTTTTATATGATTGAGCAGCTGAGTCCGAAGATCGGGATTACAGATGAAGAATTCTACCAGATCGAGTCGTTCACGTATTGGAATGATGTCTTTTAAAGGCATAAGCATCCAACGTTTCATCATACGTGCGCCCATCGCAGAAACGGTATGGTCTATCGTTTGCAACAGGGAGAAATGGTGTTCGCCTCCAGGCAGAAGTTCAAGGTTCCTGACTGTGAACTGATCCATCCATAAATAATTTCCCCGGTCCAGTCTTTGAATACTGTTGATGTGTTGGAGGTGCGGATGTTCAGTGTCTTTGAGGTAATGGATTATCGCTCCGGCTGCAATGATTCCCAGAGCAATCGATTCAATACCAAATCCTTTTAATGAGTGCGTCTGAAAG
>JBGPBW010000219.1:0-8052 GCA_041481385.1 Puia sp. | reverse complement strand
CAACGCCTCCATGCAAAGCCGGTTTACAAAATAACTGATCGTGCCAAAACCGGACGGCTTTATTGCCCAGCAGCTGGCTTACAGCCATAGTAAATGCCGGATTCCATATCGTGTCGTGAAAAGCTTTTGAAATGCGCCATGCGCCAAGTGCATGAAACAAAACCGCGTTGGGGTCCGAGGATTCGTTGCTGTGAAATTCATAAAACAGTTCGTGCGCGGGATGTGCCGGGTCAGCTATTTCTGCCAGTTCCCGATTGAGTTTTTCCACCTGCCACCCTTCCAGCAATTTTACATCACTGATATAACCCAATTCCTCAAACATATCCAGCTGTACTTTCGAGAGTTTGTATTTTTCCCATTCCGATTTAGATGTGGGTATCTTAAAAAGATCTGAGAGCAGGTGGTGTTGTTTGGATAAATCTTCTATCATTTGGTTATGAATAAATTTCGGAGGTTAATGATGTCTTTTATTTCGACGTCCAGATTGATGAATCCCTGGCGCGGATGATCCAGTTCGATCACCAGATAAAATGCCGCTGTAGTCATTAATGCGAAAACCCCAATCATAATGATATTCTTTTGATTACCCGCATTGACAAATCCGACCAGGAAGCTGCTGGCGACCGTCATGATCAACAGGGTCCACAAAATGATGGGAGGCAATTTGGAGAGTCTTGCTGCTTCCTTCGACATGGCGACATCTTCCACATTGTCCAAGGCAGGAAGTAATAACAGGGTACGGGCATTGTTATTCTGATCCCGTGCAAGTGCATTAACCTGGTTCCTGATTTTTTCCAGCCTCTTGCGTCCGTTTTCCAAGGCTCTTGTAATCTTTTCATTATTAACGCCGTCTGTAAAATAGTCAATTCTGGTTTCGACATAATCTTTAAACTGGTCTTTCAGAACATTTCGTATACTGTCGGGATACAAGTCGCAGTAGTGAACAGCGACAGTAATTATTTTTGATTCATCAATGATCAGCTGCCGGCCCACTTCATATCTTGTGGCTGCAATGCCGTAGGAAAAAGCCAGCATCAGGGTGAGCAATCCAAGTAATGCACCTTCGATCGCTCCGAGATGGCCCGTTTCAGATCCCGGGTATTTTTTCATTTGCCAGCGACGGTAATACTGACCGAGCCAGTTAAAAATAATGATCAGTGCAAGTGTAATCAAAGCGATTACTATCAGGGGAAGCTGAAATATGTAAATGGGATTCATGCTGTCATATTCCTTATTTAAATATAAGGCATTTTCAACTTCTTTGCAGGCATTAACCCTCATGTCACCGCCATGGGAATTTGCTTCTATTCATTTCTCTGTGATTGCCACTCCCATAAGACTTCTTAATATTGCATGTTATCGGATTCCAGTATGGTCTTTATTTCCCAGTCCTGATATGGCCAGACATCCATTAATCATTACAGCATTTATTTTTGTTCTAACTGGTTGCTGTCTGGTTGGCCAGGGTCAGAAGACCGACAAAGTGCATCTAAAAAATGGCGATATTCTAACGGGTGAGATTAAAAGTATGAAACTGGGTCTGCTGTCTTACGATGTGACCGGTCCGGGAACCATCAGCATTAAATGGGAGGAAGTGGTCAAAATCAGTTCTGATAAGATTTTTGAATTTACGTTGAAGAGGGGCAATCTGGTGGTCACCACGCTGGATTCTCTATTTAAAATGTTCCATATAACCAGTCTGGACGAGATCGTGGAAATCATTCCTATCAAAGACCGGTTTCTGACAAGACTGATCGGAGATGTGAACCTCGGTTTTAATTATACAAAATCCAATTCCATTCTCCAGTTCAACTTCGCCAGCAATATTTCCTATATAATACCCAAATTAGAAATAGACCTCAAATTAAATTCTGTCATAAATAAATATTATCAGGACACCAGTTTAAGCAAAAAGCAGGATGTGATAGGCAGTTTCCGAAAAGATTTGAATACAAAATATTTTTGGGGAGGTTCATTGGGCTGGCAGACTAATACTGAACTTGGCCTGGCCAACCGATTCCTGGTGAATGGTGTTCTCGGATTGAATGCGTTGGTTGATAACCACAACCGTTTATTGTTTTCCGGTGGTCTATCGTATAACCAGGAGCAGTCCATAGAAACCAGTCTGTATAGCGGTAATCTTGATGCCTTGTTTGGTGTGATCTACAAACGATTCTATCGTTCAACGCCGAAGCTATCCGTCGATGCGGACTATATGATTTATCCGGGAATCACAGACTGGGGGCGCATCCGCATGCAGGCTGACATGAATGTAAGTATAGAAATTTTCAAGGATTTTCTGACAGGGATGGTATTTTATTATTCATATGATAATAAACCTCCCGCGGGATCGCTTTCCCATGACGATTATGGCCTCATGATCACAGTCGGATACGAATTCGGGAAATAGCAGGCTATCGGAGCGTGCGGCTCATGAACTTTCCAATGGCTACAAAAATTCCGGATAATATCAGGAAGGCGACGATCAACCCGAAACCATTAAAAAATACCCTCGGATAACCCAGTTGATTCACATCTATAAAAGGATAGGGATAATATCCCGACACAGCACCACGAATCAACATCAATACGACATAGATAACCGGATATATCAGCCAGATAAAAATATTTTTCCATTGAAACTTTGCTTTGGGTACAAATATCATCCAGTACAGAATGAAGATTACGGGAATCACAGAATGGAGCAATTCATCAACGACCTGCTGGAGTCCTGTAGGTTGCCATAGTTGCCGCAATAACATGTTATAGGTTAGCCCGACAAAAGTGATGTAAGAACAAATGGCTGTCGATACCCCGGGTCTTGAAAAAAAATTTCCCCAACCGGATTCAGGATTCACTAAAAGCGTTGTAAAAAAAACAGCAACCAATATATTGGTCTGGATCGTAAAATAGGTGAAAAACCGGATTAGCGCTTCGGGTAACGGCGTTTGCCTGTTTACTATGGCGAGCCAAAATTGGGCTATTATGGAAGACCAAACGATCCCGGCACCCAAGGCCAAAAATATTTGTCTGGCTTTTGTTGGTTGTTTTTCCATTTTTAAAAGTAAACATCTTCAAAAATAGTACCACGGGTATTTCTTGGAGCAGGAACTGTTTTTCTCAACTCGCTCTTTTACCATGCATCAGCATATCTACAGCATGATCAAAAGAACCGGCGCGAATGAGTTCGCCTGCATTCACGAAAAAGATTTCGTCGGCATTCTGGATGGTATTCAACCGGTGCGCGATAATTACGCGGGTAGTGGTGGCTGGTAGTCTGTTCAGGATCTCCTGCAGGATTTGTTCAGTGATGGTATCGATGTTGGCTGTTGCTTCATCCAAAATCAATAAATCGGGATTGCGTAATACCGCACGCATGAACGCGATGAGTTGTTTTTGTCCCAGGCTGATGCTTTCCCCGCCGGATCCCAGATTGGTATTGAGTCCTTCGTCGAAGCTGGCCAGCAATTTTTGGAGACCGGCATTTCGGATCACTTCTTCCAGTTGTTCGTTGGAATAGGAAGCGTAATCCCGGTTTCCTATTAATATATTATCCCGCACATTACCCGAAAACAGAAAAGGTTCCTGCAATATGAAACCAATCCGCCTGGTGCGCTCACCGGGTTCAAAGGAACGGATATCCCTTCCTCCAAAAAATACCTCACCCTGTTGCGGATCATAGAGCCGTGCCAGCAGGGAGGCCGTCGTTGTTTTGCCTCCACCTGTCGGACCGACGAGTGCATAGGTCTTACCCTTTCCCATTTTGAAGTTCACATGATGCAGTATTTCCTGACCGTCGCCGTATCCAAAATGGACATTTCGGAATTCCACGAGGGTTTCGTAGACTGGCTTGCCATTCGATGTGACTGATAAGATGTTGGAATTAATGTTTGTATCGGGAATTACCGTCAGGTTGGATTCCATATTCAGAATATGTGAGATCCGATCAGCACCTGCCATGGCCACCTGGAAGTTCGTCCAGAGCGCAGCGAGTTGCCTGAGCGGATTATAGAAATTGGTCGCGTACGAAAGATAACTCACCAGCAGGCCGACGCTGAATTGTCCGATGGATATCAGGTATATGCCTACTGTGAGTACGATCAGCTGGGCAATGCTGGCAAAAAAACCGAAGACTGGGATAAATATGTTGTTGGCCACACCGGAAGACTTCGCTGCGGTATAGTTTAACTCGTTGGCTTCTTCAAATCGTTTACGGAAATAATCGCGACGGTTGAAAGCGATGATCACTTTAAAATTATTCAGGCTTTCCTGGATCTCTGCACTCAGTCCGCCTGTGCGCTTCAGACTGAGGGCATTTTTTTTCTTTATCCAGACCGAAGTAGTTTTTGTGAAAATCAAAATAAATACGGCAGGTACAAGCGCTGCGAGGCCCAGGCGGAAATTGATGGAGAGTAAAAATATGCCGGCACCCGTCATGGTTGCGAGCGTACCGATAAACTGCATCAACGACTGACTGAAAAACTGGTTGATCTTATCGGTATCGTTGTTGATCCTTGAGATCAGATCGCCGGTTTTATTCTGGTTGAAAAAAGCGAGCGGCAGTTCCTGCAATTTGTTGAAGACGGTATTCCGCAGTTTGAACAACATACGCTGGCTGATGCTGCCCATCATGCGCGTCTGCGTATATGCGGCACCGAAAGCAACTAAGGCAATACAGACCAGCAGTCCCGCATTGCGCAGTACACCCACATAATCCTTATGCACAACATAGGTGTCGATGGTGTGACCAATGATATAAGGACTGAGCAGGGTGAGTCCTGAATTGGTGAGGATGGCCAGGCAGGCCAGCACCAGGTTGCGACGTTCTTCGCGAATTAGTTGCAGCAGTTTTTGTAGGATCTTCAGGTTGGAAGACTTCTCCTGTTTTGTGCTGATATTATTGAGGCTGTAATTCATGTGTACTTTGTTGTGATTGTTCTATCTGAACATATTCCGGGCTGGTTGCCATCAGCACACAGTGTGTGCCCGATGCAATCAATTCCCCTTCCATCAACAGGATCACCTGGTCGAAGGCTGCTGCTGATGCGATCTTTTGTGTGACGGAAATCAGGGTGATGCCGGGATAATGTCTCTTTACGTTTTCCAGGATTTTTTTCTCGGTCCGGGTATCCACGCGTGCCGTGAAGTCGTCCAGCAGGAGGATGCGCGGATTCACAGCCAGTGCGCGGGCCAGCATAATCCGTTGTTTCTGACCACCGCTGAGGCTTGTTCCTCTCTCGGATACTATGGTGTTTAGTTTATCCGGCAATGCATCGATGAAATCTTTCAACTCGGCCGTCTCAATGGCTTTGGCCAGGGATTCATCCGTTACCGTATCACTGAATGCAATGTTTTCCCGAATGCTCATGTTGAATAATATGCTATCCTGAAATACAAAGCCAACGTGTTTATAAAAATTCTCTTTGTTATACTCGTTGATGTCTTTACCATCGTACAAAATGTCTCCCTCATTGGGTTTGATCAGTCCGGTCAACAGGTAGAGGAGCTGGGATTTGCCAGCGGCTGTCGGACCAATGATCGCCATTGTGGAACCTGCCTCCACAGAAAAGCTGATGTTTTTCAACACCGGTTTTTGTCCATATATCATGGACAGGTTTTCCACTGCCACGTCTCCTTTTAAATTGGTTGTGATGCGACCTTCGTCTTTGGAATCAGGCATATCCAGCACCATGTACAGACGCTGGTAACTCGCGGAGGACTGGGCGATCAGGTTACTCATGAATCCGATCATGATAATGGGAAAGATCAGGAGCGAGAGGTAGGCATTGAATGCGGCAAAGTCACCCAGGGTCATGGTTCCGTTGATTACGAATTTCCCTCCAAGTGTAAGGATGGAAGTGCCTGCAAGACTCGCGGTCAATACGATTGTGGGAATGAGCCATGCGAAAAGGCGCAGGATGCTGAGTCCGAGATTTTTCGCCTGTTCATTTGCTGAAAGGAATTTTTCGTATTCAGGTTGCTGGGAATTGATTACGCGGATCAATGCGGAACCGATTATACTTTCATTAATCACTTTATTCAACCTGTCTATGATCTCACGGCCCTTCATGAAAATGGGACGCACCCTTTTCGTTACCATATAAAATGCGGTCGCGATGATGGGGATGATGGTTATGACCACAAATGCAAGCCGCCAGTTGATGGAGAAGAGCATGATACAGGCACCGATGATTATAATTAATGAGGATGCGATGGTGACGATGGCCTGGGAAACAAAAAGTTTTACTGAATCCACATCTGCGGTGAGGTTGGTCAGCAGCCGGGAGGGATTGGCTTTTTCGACTGACATAAAACTCTGTGTGGAAATCTTAGCGGCGAGTTTTGATCGCAGGTCGCGCGCCACCCGTTCTGCGGTATTCGTTTGAATGACACTTTGTAAATAAGTAAAAATAAAAATGACGATCGCCGCCGAAGAAAATTCGATCAATATTCTTTTCAGCGTATAGTGAGATGGGTATGCATCAATGCCGGCAGCAATTATGCGGGGCAGGATCAGGTTGATGCCATTGCTAATCAGGGCAAAAAAAATGAGAAGGACGACCATACTTCTGTACGGTTTGAGCAGGCTGGTCAGACCTGGTCCTTTTGGTTTGGGTGGTCCCTGTTGTTTATCCTTTTTTGCCATCACAAATTTTGTTTTGATGTATCCTTTCTCCGTAGACGATCTTCCCCGGCAAATATTTTACAATGTTTATAAATCCGGGTGGACAAGATGCGAAATTGACACCAAAACACTTAATAAACCAAAGTTTCACCGAAATTTTACCGAATATGGCCGCGCCATTGTATCATAAGCGGACAATCTGCATTGAAACCGTACTAATTCCGATTTGATGAATTTATACCTAACTGTAAATCAATTATTTTCAGTCCGGTATGGAATTGGTGGTTGGTGACGGAACCATTCATCAAAAACATGCCAGCTACGTACGGAAACTATTGGAGAATAGCCAAAAGGAACTTAATCAAGAATAAAGTTTTCTCTTTTATTAATGTTTTTGGATTGGCTGTCGGCCTGACCTGTTGTTTGTTGATTGGAGCCTTCTTATTTGATGAACTGAGTTATGATAAAAATTCTGATCGGGCCGATCAGATTTACCGGGTGGAAATACAGCTTACTCAAAATGGGGGCATTGCCAGGTATCCGGATGTTGATGTTGCGGTGGGAGCGGGTATGAAGAGTGCCTATCCAGAAGTGCTGGCTTTTACCCGAATTACAGGTGTCCATCAAACATTTGTAAGCAAGGGCGAGAAATTATTCAAGGAAGAATATTTTACGCTTTGCGACGCTAATTTTCTGCAGGTTTTTTCAATTCCGCTCGTGGAGGGAGATAACAAGACAGCGCTGACAGCTCCCAATTCAATCGTTATCACCAGGGCGCTGGGTAAAAAATATTTTGGGGACGAAAATCCCATGGGAAAAACACTTGCCGTCAGAGGGAATCCTTTTAAGATTACCGGTTTGATAGACAAACTACCCGAAAATACCCATTTTCATTTCGATGCTTTTATCAGTATGGCTACTAATCCTTATGCCATGAACGGGCATACCTGGAGCAACCTTGGATTTTACACATACCTTTTATTGGACAAGGGTGCGGATCCAAAAAGACTGGAGGCCCAGTTTCCCCAGCTGATCAAAAAATATGTGGCTCCTGAAGCAGTTCATGATATGGGCATCAGTCTGGCGGAAGCAGAGAAAGAAGTTAACAACTGGAAATTTTACCTGATGCCGGTAACCGATATCCATCTGCATTCCAATACCAAATATGAGCTGGAGGCAAATGGCGATATACAGTATGTCTACATTTTTGGTTCCCTTGCCTTGTTTACCTTATTGCTTGCCTGTGTCAATTTCACCAACCTGTCCACTGCAAGTTCGGCAAAGCGTTCAAGGGAAGTGGGCATTCGCAAGGTTTTGGGTTCTTTAAAAGGACAACTCGTTTCGCAATTCCTTGCAGAATCCATTTTGCTTTCTTTTTGTGCCCTGCTCTTTGCCTATTTGTTTGTATATTTCTTACTACCCGCTTT
>JBGPBW010000218.1:0-8084 GCA_041481385.1 Puia sp. | reverse complement strand
TTCCTCAATGGTACCCAACAGCTTTGTTCTCGCACAGCATGTTGACGGCCCGGTTGCCTTTAGTCAAATAAAAAACTCTAAGCCATTCATTGGTAATCTGGCCGCTTTGGAAAGTCTCAGTTTTATGGGCACTTATGTTCCGGAAACAAAAAATATTAATTCAAAAGCCATAAAAGATTTTCAAGAGCGTTATAATAACATCAAAAATGCGATGTGGTTCTCTGATCAAAATAGCTTTGTATCCTATTTTGTTCAGAACGGTTTTGGAAACAGAGTTTTTTATGACAAAAAAGGGCGCTGGCAATATTCACTTATTCTCCATACGGAATACGAACTACCCTCCGGGGTAAGGGCTTCAATAAAATCCATATATTTTGATTTTGCGATCACCCTGGTTGAAGAAGTGCAAACCAATCATGGCGATATTTATATTGTTAATTTGGAGGACAAATCAAACATCAAGGTTTTAAGAGTAAGTGATATGGGAGAAATTAATATTTTATTAGACATAATTAAATGAAGAAAGTGTGGGAGTATGGGAGTATGAGAGTATGGGGGTATGCAGGATAAAGTATGTTGGCGTGACCTCATAGAAAGATAGTAATAACCGCACAATCGCTGTATCGTATCCGAACATCTTCGCCTGGAGAAATGATTATAGCCCATTGAATATCAATTGATCACCAAGACGGCACATTTTTGGGACCATCGTTAGCTGTTACCAATTGCTAACTTCAGGTCTCAAAACATAAAACGACCCATGTTCAAAAATTTCTTAAAAGTTGCGCTGCGCAATTTGTGGAAGAACAAGGCTTTTTCGGCCATCAATATAGTAGGGCTTTCGGTTGGGCTGGCCGTTTGTCTTTTGATTGTACTCTACGTAAAAGATGAATTGAGTTATGATCAATACAACGCATACTCGGAAAATATTTATCGCATTGACGCCGATATCTCTTTTAACGGAACACAATTTACATCTGCCGTCAGTCCGGCGCCCCTGGTGCCCACGCTGAAGAAAGATGATCCCCAGATTGTTCAGTATGCCCGTCTTCGGGATTTTGGTGATATATTGATCAAGAAGGATAATCAGAACATTCCAAATAAAAACGCCGTATTTGCCGATTCCACTTTCTTCCAGGTATTTTCTATTCCCATGATCGCGGGTAACCGGTTAACGGCATTGAATGAACCCAATTCCATCGTCATTGATGAAACAACAGCTAAAAAATATTTCAACTCCACTAATGTTGTCGGCAAAACTTTATATGTTGACAATTCCGTAAACTGCAAAATCACCGGTGTCATTCAGGACATTCCTCCGCAATCCCATTTTCATTTCAGCTTTATCCGGCCGCTACGTGATATCAGGCACGAAGACGACTCGGGTGACTGGCTGAGCAACAACTATGCATCTTATGTTTTGGTAAGACCAGGAGTCACCCGGGCCTCCCTGCAGAAAGCCGTAGATGCGACAATCAACAATTACCTCGCTAAACAACTGGAGCAACTCTTACATGTGAGTGCAAATGATATGAAAAATAGCGGTAATCATTTTATTTATCCGGCGATGCCACTTACAGATATTCACCTGCATTCGAATAAATCATATGAATTTGAGGCAAACGGCAACATCACTTACGTGTATATTTTTTCCATCATCGCCATTTTCATTTTGCTGATCGCCTGCGTCAATTTCATGAACCTGTCAACCGCCCGCTCTGCTAACCGCGCGAAGGAAGTGGGTATCAGAAAAGTAGCCGGATCCCTTCGGTCTAACTTAATAACTCAATTTCTGACTGAATCCGTACTAACCAGTTTCTTCTCATTAGTACTTGCCATTGGAATTGCCGCTTTGTTATTACCGGTATTCAACCAGCTTGCCGGAAAGCAGATGCACGTGTGGACATTGTTTTCGACCTGGCTGTTGCCTGTGCTTATTGCATTGATCATCGTCGTGGGTTGCATCGCGGGAAGTTATCCCGCTTTTTACCTCTCCTCTTTTCAGCCGGTGCAGGTGCTGAAAGGCAATATTGCGAAGGGTTTTAAAAGCAGCTGGCTGAGAAGCGGGCTGGTCGTCTTCCAGTTCTTCATTTCCATCTCACTGATCATCGGCACGATTGTTATTTATAATCAGCTTAACTACCTGCGAAGCCGGGAAATCGGATATAATCGCGACCAGGTGCTGGTGATCAATAATACCTACGCGCTCGATAAAAAAAACAAATCCTTCCGGCAGGAGATGCTGAAAATATCGGGCGTACAGGGCGCTACGATTACAGGATCACTGCCAACAGATATAAGCTATAGTCAAAACGGTTGGTTCAAAGATCCAACGCTGGATGCAAAACAAGTGAACATCATGACAGATTTCTATGTCGACCAGAATTATATCCCCACGATGGGCATGCAGATCGCGGCAGGCAGAAATTTCTCTACAGCATTTATTACCGATTCTTCGGCAGTGATTATAAACGAAACGGCAGCGAAATATCTTGGATTTAAAAATCCGTTGACTGAAACTTTATACCGCCCGGCGGGTTATGTAAGTAACGGGGGGTTCGCGTCGAAGCCATTTCATATCATCGGTGTGGTCAAGGATTTTAATTTCAACTCCATGCACGACAAAGTGGGGCCATTGATCATTGAACTCAATGACGATTGGGGAAGAATCGCCATGCGCATCAACACCAAAAATATTCCCGCATTGATCAGCCAGGTAGAGAACAAATGGAACAGTATGGGTCCGGGCCAGCCATTCAGCTATTCATTTTTAGATGCCGATTTTAATAAAATCTATGACGCGGAACAGCGCACAGGAAAATTATTTATCACATTCGCCATCTTCGCCATTTTTATTGCCTGCCTCGGCTTATTTGGATTGGTTACCTATGCAGCCGAACAGCGTATCAAAGAAATCGGCGTAAGAAAAGTGCTTGGTGCGAGCGTAAGTGAAATAGTGGCGATGATCTCCAAGGACTTCATCAAACTCGTGCTCATAGCATTTGTGATTGCATTTCCTGTTGGATGGTTGATGATGAATAAATGGTTGCAAAGTTTTGCTTACCGGATCAATATCAGTTGGTGGGTATTTGCCTTCGCCGGTTTGCTAACCATCGCCATCGCATTGATCACCGTGAGTATACAGGCGATAAAAGCAGCCATGGCGAATCCGGTTCGTAGCCTGCGCTCGGAATGAGTTGACCGTTGACCGTTGACCGTTGACCGTTGGCCGTTGACCGATGACCGTTGACCGTTGACGGGTAATCTGCTGAAGCTAGGGGTTTAGATAAGAAATCTTTGGATTTACTTTGTAATTCAAAGTACTTTTAATATTTTTAGCTCTCCAATAATTTTTAGAATCTTAATTATTATCAAAATGGGAACGAAAACCTTCGGCGTTGTTACCTCCATATCCATGGTATTAGCCCTTACGGTAGCAGTACTCAGCATTATTGGTATTGGAATCACTGGTCCTTATCCAGGGATTATTGTGTTATTGTTAGTGGCTCTGATTCCAATTGCTTCCAAGGTTTACGCTAAAAAAATTATTAGCAAGTCCAATGATTTTCAGAGAAATTACTACACAACACTCACAATTATCAATCTGCTATCAATCCTGGTCGTGTTATGGATGACATTTGTAATCCTGCATGACCGTGTTCTTAAGGATTGTTGTTGATTAATGGTCATTCATTACTGGAATAGTCTTCGCTTGAGTATATATGGATATACCCAAGCTATAGATAGAGCTGTTATTTTCTTTTCATGAAAGGGTTAAAAAACCCTTTTTCTCGAATCAGTTTGTTAGTATTTTGCTTTACTGATGAAACCCTTATACAAAGCCTTGTTCTGGTATTTTTGGAATATGATTTTCGGGGTTGCCCCATTTTTAATCTTTGGTTATCTGTGGTTGTCCATTGATGACAAAATATTAAGCGCAACCATAAAATTGGAGATCTTTCATTTAATCCGGGATCTGATCTTTGTATTTTATTGCCTTGCTATGACCGGAAACATCTCACTTGACATTCTATTCAGTAAGTATCGTTACCCATATCATATTTATTTTATTATGGGCGTAATTCCATGTTCTGTATTTGGTATGGTGGCAATAGACTATTCAATATTGATCCTTAATAAATTGGAAAATACAAATATTCAAAGGATGGCTGTCATTCAGGCCATCGTATTTTTATTTATATCTATATTTTGTATTTTTGTTAAACTAAATCTTTTTTCCAAAGAGAAGAATGAAACGACATAGTCTCGAATGAATGAAATAAACTTCATATTGAATCTAATCCTGTTAGGCATTTTAGGAACCGCCGTTGGCCTTTTCATCTATTTTGTCAGGAAAGAGGACAAGAAAAGAGAACAACAACAATAAGCGCCTTCAGTCTTCAATCTTACCCAAAGGGAAATATCTGTTTCAATTCAAATCACCGGGATGTTTCATACTTACAACATGAAAAAATTACTCCCGCTTTTGCTTTTGCTAACTGCCTCATGCACAAGTCGGCAAAACAAGCAGCAGACCATTTCTGTAAAAGATTATTTTGCTCCACAGGATAGCGGCGTCCAGACCGCAGGAGTAAAAATGATTCCGATCACTACGACTGCCGGCAATTTTCATGTGTGGACAAAAACCATCGGCTACAATCCCCGAATCAAAGTCCTGCTACTTCACGGCGGCCCCGCCTTTACGCATGAGTATATGGAATGTTTCCAAAGCTTTTTCCCGCGCGAAGGGTTTGAGATGATCGAATACGATCAGCTGGGTTCTTTTTACAGCAACCAGCCTAAGGACAGCAGCTTGTGGACCATCGATCGTTTTGTTGAGGAAGTGGAACAGGTACGCATTGCACTTGGATTGAACAAAGAGAATTTTTACCTGCTCGGCAATTCTTGGGGCAGCATGCTGGCCATGCAATATGCATTAAAATATCAGAAAAATATTAAGGGCCTGATCATCTGCAATATGATGAGCAGCATTCCGGATTTTAACGAATACAACAAAAAACTTTTGAGGGAAGATCTCGGGTCGACTGGCCTCGATAGTATAGTGCAAATGGAACTTAAAGGACAAACAGACAGCCCCCGCTATTCGCAAATGCTTCGGGTATACGATCATAAACATATGTGCCGTGTTCTGCCCTATCCCGATCCCATGATCCGGGGATTTACGCATGTGAACAATTCCATCATGAACACAATGCTTGGACCAGGTACTGCAACTTTTTCAGGAAGATTAGCGACTTGGGACATAAAAAATCGTTTACATGAAATACAGGTGCCTACACTTATAGTAGGTGCAAAGTACGACTTCATGAATCCCGACCATATGAAATGGATGAGCACCCAGGTGCAGCATGGCCGCTATTTGTATTGTCCCGAAGGAAGCCACCTGGCCATGTGGGACGATCAGAAAAATTTTTACTCCGGTATCGTAAAATTTATACGTGATGTGGACGGCAGGAAAGTGTGGGAATAAGAGAGTATGGGAGTACGGGAGTTTTAAGGGAGAGAAATGAGTGTCGCTCCTGAAGCGCGTAATTAAAACTTAATGACTTTTGCAATATGTTTTTACGCCGCCAAGCAGATTATCCAGCGCCTGCCGGTCATAATACTTTCCTCTTAAAAAGACTGCCTGTATCTTCGTAGTATTACTGATATCCTGTAAAGGATTTGCATCCAGTAAATCGAGGTTGGCTACCTTCCCAGGTTCAATGCCGCCAAAGCTGTTTTCAATTCCAAAAAATACGGCCGGGTTATAGGTTGCAAACTTCAGCGTCTCGGCAGCTGGTATTCCACATCGAACGAATTGTTGTAATTCCTGGTGAAGACTAAAACCCGCGAAACAAAATGGATTATTATTATCATCTCCCACAAGCATATTCACTTTTTTATCATAGAGTCTTTTTTCAATTTTTTCCAACAACTCCTCCCCACTGATTCTTACGCGCCAATCGTTTGAACGCCCATTCATCCCCTTGGCGATTTGTACCCAGACCTGTCTATCATTTTTAGTGAAATATAAAATCAAACTATCATCTTCCATTTCCTTGTTCACATTTATAAGCCTGTTTGTATAATTGTGCATTGTAATCAGGGTAGGGCAATACCATACCCCGGTTTGCACAAATATTTTGGCGGCAGCATCCAGTCGCGACGTATCGTATGAATTGATATAAGCTTCGTATTTTTCATCCATAAATTTCCCCCCGGCGAAAGCCATCCACTCCTTAATACCACGATCATTATATTTTACCGAATCGGGCAGGGAAGAACTTTCAAAGATCATCCCGTACTGATGTTCCATGCTTTTCTGTCCCGCGAGAGCGGCTTCCACCGGTTTGACCTTTGGCGGTACATGCCCTTCGAATGGAATATGTTGTTTTTTTGATTCAGCAGCAATCGAATCATAGCTGTCGCGCGGCAAAGCGGAATACACTTTGATAAAATCGTAACCCCTGTTTTTCAGGGAATCAACCATAAAAACACCCCGGGCCGGGGTTTTTACCGCCATGGCGCCTGGTTGGATGGGCTGGGGCCCGTCGACCATCGCACCTACGTAGGTTTCAGGTCCGATGAATTTTCCCGCACGAATCGAATCCCTTCTTCTTATTGTATTGTCGAGGCCAAACATGTCCCTAACGCCTGTGACGCCATTGGCGATCAGCAAAGGAAGAAGGGCAGAGTCTGTGACTCCGGAAGATTCATCATCGTCGTTATGAAAATGCATATCCCATAATCCGGGGATGAGGAATTTGTCTTTTCCGGAAATGACCAAGGTGTTTTTGGGAAGTTTGAGGCGGTTGCCGATTTTTTCAATGCGGTCCCCTTTAATCAAAACGGTTTGATCCGAAACGATCTTTTCATTTTTTACGTCTACGATATTGACATGGGTGATGGCGGTGAGGGTCTGGGAAAATGATGGTAGGCAAATCAGGCAAAATGCAATCAGCTGAAATATGAAACGCATGCAGTTGGTTTAAGGGGTAAATGAGGCCGCGGATGGCGCTCAAAGCATGAGTAAGATAGCCATTAATATTTATTTTTATCCTTTATGATCCGGTCGTCGACAGGCAGTTCCCGGACCGATTTGATCTCTGCAAGGTCATGGAATTTGGGATAGAGTGGATTCAACAATACATTGTATTCCGTCGGATTGATGGCCGACCTGACCCGGATACCCAGCCATTTTTTTTCGCGCATCCAAAGATCTCCGATGTCTTGGTTCGCCAGTGAAGAAAGCAACCTCCAGTTTTTTGGATATTCGAATTCCGCCGGTTCATAAATGAGTTTATCATCTTTAATCGCGATCTCCATGATAAACATTTGCGGCGGCATGATGTCCTGATCGAAGGGAACGATATTCTCCAGTAAAGCCAGGGAACTGTTTTCGCTCGTATATAACATGTACACCCCCTTGCTGTTCCAACGACCGCCTCGCCGGAAAGCCCCTGTCCCACTCAGGTCTTTGGTCCTACTCTTATCCTGGACAATTCTGTAAACGATCATGTCCGGATTTTAAGCGTACACACCTTCTTCGATTCTGCCCAGTACATCATCTACCAGGATGAGGCCGGAAAGTGTATCGAGTAATTCCACAGGTTTCATATTATTCAGCGTGCGGTTCTCGCGGTTCAGCCATCGCTTTACTTTCTCCTCATCGCGAAAGACCGTGTAAGCATGTTGGACAAGTTTTGCGATCTCAAGAGCGTGTGAAGAAATTTTCCTGTTTAGCTTTTCCTTATCTTCTTTACGTTCCATCGTTTTGACGGACACATCAAAAATATTCTCTGAAATAAATTTCCGGCTGGTGCCGATATAATCGGCGAGTGTATTGATGGATGCTTTGGTGATACCAGTATTGCTAAGTTTGATATAATCCAAATAGTTGGCTATTTTTTTTGACCTGGGAATTCCGAGCCAGTGGAAAGTATCAAAATCCGAATTAATATCGCCAACCTTTGCAGTGGCTGTCTGACGGCCATTATCGTAGTCATGCAAAGTCCTCACGGGAGCAACAGTGTCAACTTCCCTGTCTTTAATTTGCACGTTGGTGAGGGGTGCCGGTTTTT
>JBGPBW010000217.1:0-8116 GCA_041481385.1 Puia sp. | reverse complement strand
TTTGCCTGGCACTTGTATTCGGACTCACTTTTGTTTTCCAGTTTGATATCATTTCTTCACTGGTACACGACTATATATATCCTGCATTTCAAAACAAAAACGGAGGAACTGCTTATAAAAAAATCATACTGCTTGCAGTTGGTTTGGTAGTATTTCTGATTCTGCTGAAAGTTTTATTTAATCGTTTCGGCCATATCAATATCGTACAGAAAATTAAGGACATCCTGATGGGTGTATTACATGGTCTGGTCAGCGTACGTTCCTTAAAAAATAAACCGTTGTTCTTTTTTTATACCATCGGGATCTGGGTCATGTATCTGCTTAGTACCTGGTGTGGTTTTTTCGCGATCGATCAAACCAGCAAGCTGGGTTTAGCTGATGCACTCACGGTACTGGCCATGGGTAGTGTCGGAATGATTCTGGCGCCGGGAGGGATCGGTGCCTATGCGCTGCTGGTCATGAACACAGTTGCCTTATACAATATTCCAAAAGAACCCTATGGCCTGGCGCTCGGCTGGTTGCTCTGGTTCGGACAATTTTTAAGTTTTGTCGTCTTTGGAGTGATCAGTTTTATATTATTACCCAGGGTGAACCGCCAACAAATTAAAACCAATGAATCAACCCCAGGTTATACAGTCTAGAATTTACTCATCTAAAGAAATTATTTTTCAGGTGAACCGCTGGAAACTGCTTGGCAGAACCGTTTCCTTCACCAATGGATGTTTTGACATTCTGCACCCGGGTCATATTGCTTCCCTCTCAGACGCAGCCCGTGAAGCCGATTTCCTGGTTGTCGGTTTAAATTCGGATGCATCTACTAAACGACTTAAAGGTGAGGGGCGGCCTTTAATGGATGAAAACTCACGCGCACTCATACTGGCTTCCCTCATCATGGTTGATGCCGTGGTGATCTTCGACGAGGATACACCACTTGAACTTATTGAAATGGTTCGCCCGGATGTGCTCATTAAAGGAGGGGATTATACCCTGGAACAAATCGTCGGCGCCAAAGAAGTGATGGCTTACGGCGGGCGGGTTGTGATCAATTCCATCATTCCAGGATTTTCATCTACCGGAATTATTGGGAAGATAAGAGCACTTTAGTGTGGAAGTGTGCAATTATGAAAGTATGGAAGTGCGGGTTAATTTAATTTTTATAGTAACTGTAATTATGGAATAAGAGCAAAAAACGAAACGACATTTTCACTTCCACACTTCCACACTATCCTCTATACATTCTCTCAACCTCCTGCACAATTACCTCTATTTCATGATCATCCCCCTGGGCATCGTAGGGCTGTTTCAGACTGCTGCCAAAGAAAAACGCAACTGTCTGCCAGACGCGTGCCGAGAAAGTGCCGCGATATTCTTTTATGATGTCATAACAGTTATTACCGGTCTGCCTGTTAATGAGCTTCATGAGTATTTTTCCCTGGTAAACTGAAAGCCTTTCCATGGGATCCGTGAATTCCTTTTTTAATTCTTTTTCCTTACTCTTGATAAAATCTTTTTTTTCAGATTCAGAGTTCATCGCAGCCAGTTGCACATTCATTTCATTCAGGATTATACCGGCCTTACGCGCATAGGGATATGTAACATATACCGCATTCCTGAGCCGTGTTAAGGCCTCAGAACGTCTACGCATGGCCTTTGGCATCGGCCGGTATACATAAACGTACGCCAGCGCTTTGGCAGGAATGGTATCACCCTGATAAATAATGAGCTGGCTCCAGATGGTATCGTTTTTTCCAAAGCGGTTGTTGAAATGCTGCAGGCTGGAATCCTTTTTTTGCTGTGGAGACAGGTTAGAGGAGGCGGCTTGTTGGGCAAATGCACTCTGCACCGCAATCATCAGGATAAACGGTAAAAGGAAAACAGGGTATCGTATTCGAAAAAAAAGCATCCGGCCAATAAAGTTAATATAAATTCCGGGTCTGCCCAAGCCGTGCGAAAGCCGCTACACAGGCGGCTGACCGGGTTTTCCGCTAACATTTTTTCTTCGGTTGCGTATGCTGATCACAAAACCGGTCATCATGATCAGCACTCCAATCCAGACCAGATTGATCTGTGGAAACATATAAACTTTCAGAGATACGAAGGGAACAAGGTCAGACGATTCCTTAATGCGGAGCTGGATTTTTTTATTGCTCAGAACAGATCCCAGCTCAACGGCAAGGTTCTGGGCAAAAAGCGTGTCGGCTACATGATAAACCATATTGTCTTTTACGTATAAAAGCGGGGAAAGTGTATACTGCTGGCTGTCCCGGCAAATAATACGAACCCGGGCCAAAAGTGCTGTATCGGTGGGCCTAAAATGATATTTGCCAGATGAAGGATTGATCAGCACGCTGTCCAGGATCATGATACCTCTCGAAAAATAAACAGTATCGTGAAGTGCTACCGGAAAGGATTTGTAACCGGAAGTATCTTTTTGTTTGTCCAGGATATTCGCATAGCTGATATACGTGAAAATGTCCCTATCGAGGTAATGTTGCTTATCCGGGTTGTTGGAAAAATTCTCCATGCCCTTGGTATTTTTGATCAGGTTGGGCCAAAGGTTAAAGGATTCCCCCGTTTTTTTATCCTCAAATTTCACTTGAAAGTAAGTGATATTCCCGGCTGCATTTACCGAATCATTGCTCAGGTAAGTAGCATAATACTTACCCATATCTGTTTTTACATTCTTGAGCAGGGTAAGATTTTCAAGAGGATTTTCCTTTGTTTTCGGATCGAATGGCAGGTTGATCCCTGTCGTGTTATGGGAAAGGACTTCTTTTTTGGATGATGAGATCAGGATGCCCACCAGCAGCAATCCAAATCCGGCATGTGCAACGGAAGCTCCCGCCAGCCTGATTTTCCCCTTCATAGTATTGAATAGATAAGACGCATTCGCAACTACAGAAAAGATACCCGCAAAAACAGCCAGATGTATAGCTGCCTGGTATCCGGTTCCATATTCAGTGTATTGCATATGTCCGAAGACACTTACGCAGACAGAAATCAGAAGGGCGATAGCCGTGGCAGGCCAGAGTTTTCTGAATACCTGTGCTGCAGAGCTGTTTTTATATTTTAAGTATTGAACCGTGGCGGTCAGCAAGCCCAGAATGATGGCGATGAAAATTTCAATACGGTTGTAGGCGAATTTTGGATCGTCGCCTGTAGTCCATTTGGTACCGAATAGATGGTTGATCACCGGAAGTGAGGTGGCTACCATAATAAAAAGGGCCGATAAGAAAATGACCAGGGCACCAATAAACATCCAGAACTCGCGGGACCAGGTATTTTCTTCTTTTGAAATATGGGGTATTTGACGATAGCGCAAAAAATAATAGATGATAGCAGGAATGAAAAAAACCAGTATCAGCAATACCAGTTGCAAGTCCATGCCCGAACCTACAAAAGCATGTACCGATGTATCCCCCAGTATTCCACTTCGGGTAAGAAAAGTTGAATACAGTATCAGGGTAAAACCCAATATCAAAAAAAGATAAGTAGCACGTAATGAATGGCCGGTGGAATTATATACCACCAGCGTATGCAGTCCGGCTACCAATACCAGCCAGGGCACCAGGGATGCGTTTTCCACCGGATCCCATGCCCAGTAGCCTCCAAAAGTGAGTGATTCATAAGCCCATGCCGCCCCCATCATTATGCCGGTGCCCAGCACACAACAGCTGAACAGAGTCCAGGGCAACGCTGTTTTCGTCCAGGATCCGAATTCTTTCTTCCACAATCCCGCAAAAGCAAAAGCAAAGGGAATCAGGGTAGATGAAAAACCCAGGAACAATACAGGTGGATGAATCACCATCCAGTAATTCTGCAAAAGAGCATTCAGGCTCTGGCCGTCCTGCATCTGCGGAATCGATAAATAATCGGCGCGCTGAAAGATCGGGGCTTCCTGGAACATTTGCCTAACGAGCAGAAAGGGGTTGTGCCCGACCTGGAACGAAAAAACATATACACCCAGGATCATCGTAGTCAGGCAGAACTGGGCAAAACTGACGATGGTAAGCAGTGGCGCTTCCCACTGCCTGGCGCGAAACATAAGAATCGTTCCCAAAACGCCATTCCACATCATCCACAATAAAAAACTTCCTTCCTGGGCCTCCCAGATACAACTGAGCATGTATTTCGGATCTAAATTTCTACTGGAATGTTCCCACGCGAAATTGTATTCAAAATAATGTTGGCGGATGATATAAAAAATAGTGGCGAAGACAATAAAAACGGAACCCATATTCAGGAGAAAGGCGACGCGGGCCATTTTTCTCCAGGATAACTTTTCGGCAAAGGATTTGGCATTGGCGGTTTTAAAATACGCCAGCGTGGCTACCCAGGATGCGGCAAAAGCGAGAACTACAAAAAACTGCCCCAGCTTTCCCGGCATCAAATGTTCACCAACATACTCCATAATAACTATTGGGTTTGATTGAGATTCTTTTTCGCAGCTTCCGGATCATCTTTGTATTTGGAGGGACATTTGATCAGGATTCCGTCTTTTTGCGTGATCTCAAAAACGTCTCCGTTCATTTTACCTTTCAGTACGATACGTTCCGCTTTTTCCATGTCGTAAGGTTTGCCATAGTGATAAACCACTTTGGCCCGGCCACCCAATGTGTCAAGAATATAAAAACTCAGATAGTTCGGATCTTTTACGGGATTGTATTCCATCGGCCGGCTGCCATCAAGCCTGGCTATGATGGTCACACTCTTTCCCTCTTTTTGCCGGGCGGAAGAAATGGTTTCATAAGTAGATAGGTTCCCCATAAAACTCACCAGCAAACCTATGCTGATGGCTATAAAAATCAGGAGGATAATATGGGTTCGTTTCATGACCCGCAAAGGTACTTCAAAAAGCCGTTTGGTTAATAATTTTAATATATGCTTAAGTGAAGGCTTAAGGCATAAGGCTTAAGGCTGAAGGCAATTTTTTTAAAGCATGAAATCATGTTGATATTTTAAATTTGTCATTACCGCTTTACGCCTTGAGCTTTACGCCTTGAGCTTTACGCCTTAAGCTTTACGCCTTAAGCTTTACGCCTTAAGCCTTCTGCTTTAAAATGGGATAAACTTTTGATTATCGCCATTCGTGATATACCTTTGCCAACCGTTCCAAGGCCAGAAAGAATATATGATAGACTTATCCCACTTCGATTCTAACATCGCAAGTAACCCGAAAAATACTATTTTCGGCCTCCCTTTTACAGAAGAAGATGCCAGACTTGTTATTCTCCCTGTACCCTGGGAAGTAACTGTTTCCTCCGGATCCGGCACGTCACGCGCCAGTGAACATATTTTCAATGCGAGCATGCAGGTAGACGTATTTGATGAGAAATCCGGCAACGCCTGGAAACAGGGAATTTTCATGCGTCATCCCGACCGGAAAGTACTGATGAAGAGCGACTACCTGCGCAAGGAGGCAGAGCTTTATATAAACTATATTTCCAAAGGCGAAGAAATTGAAAAGAACAGTTTCATGTGCAAGTCGCTGAAAGAAATCAATGAGGGGAGTGCTATCCTGAATAAATGGGTATACGAACAAACCGGCAGTCTGCTTCGTGACGATAAACTGGTCGTTTTATTGGGAGGTGATCACAGTGTACCGCTTGGTTACATGAAAGCCATTGCTGAGAAATACGGCGAGTTCGGGGTTCTTCAGATAGATGCGCATTGTGACTTGCGGAAAGCCTATGAAAACTTCGACTATAGCCATGCCAGCATTATGTATAATGCACTGCAGGAAATTCCGCAGATCACTAAACTGGTGCAGCTCGGAGCGCGGGATTATAGCGAAGAAGAATTCAATTATATACACAATAGCAATCAGCGGGTAGTCGCTTATTTTGACAGAAATATCAAAGAAAAATTATTTGAGGGTAATACCTGGCGATCTATCGTAGATGACATCATTCAGCAACTGCCACCCTGTGTATACCTTAGTTTTGATGTGGACGGATTGGATCCCAAATTGTGTCCCCATACCGGGACACCGGTAAATGGAGGTTTTGAGATCGAACAGATCGAATATCTCATAAAAAAAATTATCGAAAGCGGTCGCAAATTCATCGGTTTTGATCTGGACGAGATTGCCATTGGTGAAAGCAATTACGACGCCAATGTTGGGGCTCGTATTTTGTGGAGACTTTGCAATATGCTCATGGCTGCCAATCCACTGCCATCAACCCGCAAAGAACCCGAATGCACTACGACTATGTAGTCACATTGAAAAGAGAAAATGCGCGCAAAACGGACGTTGTCAGTTTTCTCTTGTTGACATTTTCATTCCTGGTATTTTCCTACACACTCCTGAGTCGGGGGTTCAGCATTTTTCTTTGTATCGCCATACTCATACTGCTAAGCGGTCTGCTTATCAATATCCTTGCATTACGGAAAACAAAAGAAATACATTTTCGTAACTGGTTATTTGTAACCGGACTGTTATGGCTGGGAATGCCTTTTCTTCAATGGCTGATCGTTCCCTTTGTATTTTTCGCATTACTGGAAGCACAGGCGAAATATCCGCTGGAAATCGGATTCCATGCCGGCGGCGTCGTGATCAATTCGCTGTTTAAAAAAAAAATATCCTGGGCAGCACTGGACGCTGTGATCCTCAAAGACGGACTGCTTACACTGGATTGCAAAGACAACACCTTAATTCAAAAAGAAGTGCTGGATGATGATGATCCCGAAGCGGACGAAGATGAATTTAATAAGTACTGCCGCTGCAAACTCGTAAATTTGTGATCATGTCCCCTTACATATTATATTCAGACGGAGAAGGAAATATTTTCGAAGATATTTCTCTTTATGCCTGCGGACGCAGCGGATGGGATGCAATACCCGTGGATGAATCAGACTGGATTGAAATTCCACATGGGGGTTCTCTATATGAACTTCCTGGAAGGCGCGGCATCGGGATCGATGTGTTAACAGGTAACATGCGACTTTGTGACAAAGGATGGGCCGTTGCGGCTTTTATTCCACCTGCACATACCGGCCTTTATCTGGCAGCATATGAAACTGAAACTAACGCCCCCACCCTCCCATTATTTTGTTATACAGCCGCTGGTTGGTATGAAGAAAAATTTTATGTTCCTGCCCTGCGTATTGAACCCGATATAAGACAGGAGGCGGCAGGTTATGATGCAACTGCGATTTCAACGGGAGCTGCCCGCCTGATCCAGGCCTATCCGCGCAACCGTCTGGTAAAACATCTGATGGACAATTGCTGTAATACTTATCATTGTCCCGCTGCGCGTAATCTTTCACTGGGTCGCTGGGAATGCCCGGTTCCCGTTAGCCCCGCATGTAATGCCAACTGCATCGGATGTATTTCTTTCCAACCACTGGAGGAAACCATTCATTCCACGCAGGATCGTCTTAGTTTCCGCCCAACCACTGAAGAGATTGTAGAATTTACTGTGCCGCATTTGAAAACCGCACCATTTCCCATTATCAGTTTTGGTCAGGGGTGTGAAGGGGAACCTCTTTTAATGTGGGAAACCATCCGGGAGGCAATAATAGAAATCAGGAAGCATACTGACCGCGGTAGTATTAATATAAATACCAATGGGTCCAAACCGGATGCCGTAAAGTCTTTATGTCAGGCAGGTTTAAATTCAATACGTGTGAGTATGAACTCCGCACGTAAATCCATTTATGAAGCTTATTACCGGCCGAATAATTATGTATTTGAAGATATCGTTGACAGCCTGCGTGAAGTGCGGGCTTCAGATGGCTGGACCTCCATTAATTATTTTGTATTCCCGGGTATGACTGACAGTGAAGAAGAATACGAAGCACTCCGCAAACTCATTTCCGGCACTGGTCTCAATATGATCCAGTGGAGGAATTTTAATATTGATCCGGACTGGTATCTTGGAAAAATCGGTTGTACAGAAACCGGGGATTCCATGGGCGTCAAACCGATGATGGAATTGCTGCGGGAAGAATTCCCCCTGTTAAAATTTGGTTATTTCAATCCGCCAATCGAACGCATAAGGGGTAAATTTGAAAAAGATTTTGCATCTTAACCTTCTTAACGCTTAACGCTTAACGCTTAACGCTTAATGCTTAAGGCTTGAGGAGTAAGTATTTGACTTATTTCTTTTCAGTT
>JBGPBW010000216.1:0-8209 GCA_041481385.1 Puia sp. | reverse complement strand
TAAAAGTAAGTATTTTTTCCTAAGATCCAAATATTGCCAAACCTTTTTTTGCCCTATCCGGATTATCAAATTGTGAAGGTGCAAGGAATTATGCGGGATTATGCCTGGCAGCTTTTTCCCATATAGCGGATTGTTTTTTCCGAATCCATCTGTAAAAGCCTATAAACACTGATAAATTCATGAATAAGAAATAGTAGGGGATATAAAGGGTCTTATTTTTCAGGTTGCGGTTGGCAAGGATCCAGCCTGCCAGAGCACCTGCATAAAATACGGTCTGTACTAGGAAAAATACTAAGTAAAATCCCCCAGCCCGGAAATAAACCAGCCAGGCATTAGATAAAAGACACAACGCCAGACACAGGGGGCACAGCGTCCACCGGATTATCCGGTGGGAAATGAACTGGAACGATAAAACAGGGTACCTGAATATATTAAATAGTCCTTTCAGGATGACCATGGCCTGGAAAGCCCCGGCTGCGATTCTGATCTTACGTTTCTGCTCGTCCCGCATGGTGGCGGACCCGTGTTCAATAGCATAGGCATTAGGTTCATATCTGATTACATATCCCTGCATACAGATCTTCATCGACTGAACGAAGTCTTCGATGATGGTATCTTCCGCGGCTTCATGAAACAGCGAGGTTTTGAGGGAAAACAATTCGCCGGCAGCTCCGACAACAGAGTACAATTCTGAATCCAGTTTTTTCAGCGATGATTCATATTTCCAATACATTCCTTCGCCGGCACCGGAGGCTTTGTCCCTTTCCAGACTGATGATTTTTTTCTCACCAGCCACGCCTCCAACCCTCGGGTCAGCATAATGTTTCACGATTTCCTTGACGCATAGCACATTTAGCAGTGTATTTGCATCACTGAAAATGGTATAGGGCGTTTTTACGAACCGGATGGCCCGGTTCATGGCAGCCACTTTTCCCCTTCGTTCCGGAAGGTGCAGTAAGTGTATTTGAGGATATTTCCTGATGATATCAGGAGTTTTGTCTTCGGACCCGTCGGTTATAAAAATCCAATGAAGTTTGCCGGCAGGATAATCTAATACCAGGCTATTCCTGATTTTCTGGTCAATAAAATCTTCCTCATTGAATGCTGCCACAACCAGGGTAACTTCGGGCTCAAACTGATCCACCGGTTTGATCGGGGAACCCTTGTAAAATAATTGTTTTAGTTTGACCAATAGCAAAAGCAGGATACCATATCCGATATAACAATACAATACAATCCCCAGGCTGAAAAAAAACAAAAACTTGACCATTACCGGCATTTGGCTGGCCGCTAATTTAAAAGATTCAGAGGAAGGGCGGGAATTTTATAATATTAATCTGCTTCAACTGAAGAGGATAAGCACAATACATTGACCTAATTAATTTTACTTTATGGAATTTATTATTATTTTTGATCCGTTTGGATTATCATAAGTAGCTGATTACCCGGATACAATAACAGTTCGCCCACCCGGTAAGCGTTTCCGAACCAGGATGTGCATGCTTCACCAGCCGGGATCTCCAATAGTCCCTTTTTTTTCTGACCAGTCTGATACCCTGAGAAAGGCCTGTGCTGACGTATCGTTAAAATGAAAATATAAAAGTCTTACCCATGGATATTATTTATCTTTTTAAGGTATTGGTTAGAAGAAAATGGACCATTCTTTTCTGTTTATTGGCAGGTCTTCTGGGCGGTATTTTATTTAGAATCATTATACCCAGGGAATATATTTCCACAGCGCAATATTCAACAGGATTTTCCCAAACACAAAAAGTAAGCCTGCAGTTAACGGAAATTTTTGACGTAAATCAGATTGATTTCCGGATAAACAATGTGATAGAGACTTTTAAGTCCCCAATCGTGCTGGCGATGGTTTCCTACGACCTGATGCTTCATGATCTCGATTCGCAATATCCATTCAGAAATCTCGACTTTAAGCTGAAAGGGGACTCCTCCTTTACCAAGGCAGACCTGCCGAAGGCCCGGCTGATTCTGAGGGACCGTCTGACTAATTTAAAATTGCTCTCAACATATGATCCCCAGGATAAGATGGTTTGGGACCTGTTAAACCTTTACGGTTATGATGAAGACAATATTCTAAAGAAATTAGCGGTTGAAAGAGTACCCAAAACGGATTATATCAACGTTTCCTTTAGTTCGGAAAATCCCGAATTGTCTGCTTATGTTGCCAATAAGATCGGAGTAAAATTCAAAGAGTTTTTTAATTCACTGACTTCTACCAATACTAAGGAATCCCTGTTCAAGCTGGACAGCCTGCGCGAAAGCAAACGCAGGGAAGTGGACACCTTGCGCAATAAACTGCAGCGCTTTCGTGAAAGAATCGGAACCCCCAACCCGGGAGATGCGGCCACGGCTGCCATGGCTGCTGTTCAGGAGCTTACTTCCTCCCTGACTGCACAGATGGCCAATCAGAATGACTACCGTCAACGATTGGTCAGTGTTGAAAATCAGCTCAAAGAATTGAATGCAAATCCCGCTGCTGCAGTCACAGGTTCACCCAACAATCACGGCGATGAAATTCTGGTACTTCGCAGGGCCAATGAAGATCTTGCCTCTAAACTGGCACTCAAAGGTGGTGTGGATCAGAACCTGCAGAAACAAATTGATGATAATATCAATAAAATCAATCAGCTCAGCCGGGGAAACAGTGGACAATTGCTGAACCCTGCTGTAAGAGCAGCGGAACGGAAGGAACAACTGATAAAAGATAAGCTGGATCTGCAAAGCGCGATCGCTTCCACAGCCGAAAACATTCAATTATATAAAACAAGACTCGACCAGTTTAACAAGATTGCTTTTTCGGGCGGTGGTCAGGAAGTAGTTGCCAATGCTTATCTCAACGATCTGACCATTGCGGAAAAAGACCTGGAAAAATACAACAGCAGCATTTTTGCATCCCAGGATATTGACGTTTCTCCGGATTTTAATTTCAAGCAGATTATGCTGGGTCAGCCGCCTATCAAACCTGAACCCGCAAAAGGTCTTTTAATTCTTTCAATAGCAGGTTTGTCGATGTTCTTTTTATCCATTTTGATAATTATCATTCTGGAACTGCTTGACACTTCTTTGCGTACACCTTCGATTTTCAAAAAGGAGACCAAACTGCAAGTGTTATCTTCGGTAGGTCAGATTGACCTGATTAAAAAATCTTTACCTGAATATTTTAGTTTCAATTCCAGAAGTGACAGAGAGAGCAACAACCTTCCTTTTATCGAGAACCTTCGAAAACTGCGATATGAGATTGAATGCAGCGGGAAACATATCATCCTTTTTACCAGTACCAAACCACAGGAAGGCAAAACAACAGTTCTGGAAGCCGTAGCGCATACTTTCAGCATGAGTAAGAAAAAAATATTGCTGATCGATGCCAATTTCAGTAATAATACACTTACGCGTGATTTTTCTGCTAAAGCCAATCTCACCAGTTACATCATGAAAACTCAGGAGCCAACTGATAAAATCTGGAATATTACTACGGTTTCTCAAATCACAAATGTGGATGTAATAGGATGTGAAGAAGGGAATTATACTCCTTCGGAAATTCTTCCCAAAAATAATCTCCTTGAACATATTGATAAATTAAAGCATCATTACGACTTTATCTTTCTGGAAGGCGCCGCACTCAATACGCACGCCGACAGCAAGGAACTCACAGACTTTGTTGAAGGAATAGTCCTTGTTTTTTCAGCAGAGAATTCGCTCGGCGAGAATGACAGGGAATCCATTGAATTCCTTAAAGATCACCGGGATAAGTTCATTGGTGCCGTTTTAAACAAGATAGATGAACAGAACCTGGATCTTTGATCCTCCATTATATGACGCACCGATTCATTAAAAACAGGGATATCATTTTATTCAGTTTCCAGCCATGGAATTCAGATATCGCGTTCAATTTTAAGGACATGGCATTTGAACTTGCCCGTAATAACCGGGTATTATTCATTGACCGGGCACGTGACAGAAATACGGTTCTCAAGCGAATACTTACACGCAAATCCGCGGAGCAAGTCAATTCACACAACCTGGAAATGATTGGACAGAATTTCTGGGTGCTTCATCCGAAATCTGTCCTGGAGTCGGGAAGCTGGTCGCCGAATTATCGGCTCTTCGATTTCTTTAACCGCATTAATAATAAAAGGCTGGCAGTTGAAATAAAGGAGGCTATTCGCAATCTCGGATTTACAAACAGTTTGCTGATAAATGATAATGATTTCTTCAGGGGTTTATACCAAAAATCTCTTCTGCCTGTCAGGGAATACATTTTTTATATCAGAGATCACCTGACTGTACAACCCTTCTTCGAAAAATTCGGCCCCAGGTGCGAAATGGAAATGATTCGAAAAGCCGACCTCGTAGTAGCTAATTCAGACTGGCTGGCTAAATATGCGGGTCAATGGAATCCAAATAGCGTGGATATCGGACAGGGTTGCGAACTGGAGGCTTTTACGGTCGAAGACCTGGCTCAACCTGCCGATATGGTTGGTATTCCCAAACCCATCATCGGATATTGCGGGGCTATTACTTCTATGCGTCTTGACGAATCTTTACTTGCTCATATTGCGGATTCCTTACCCCACATGAATATTGTGCTGGTGGGGCCGGCAGACAGTTTTTTTGAAAAGAGCAATCTTAGAACCAGAAAAAACATTTTTTTCCTTGGCCCTAAAAAACCAGAGCAAACAGCCGCCTATATCCATCATTTTACTCTTTGCATAAATCCACAATTGGTTAATCCCCTCACCATAGGCAACTACCCCAGGAAAATTGATGAATACCTGGCGTCGGGCAAACCGGTAGTGGCCACTGCCACACAGGCTATGGGCATGTTTAGGGAATACGTATCACTATGCCAGACAAAAGAAGAGTTTGTTATAAATATCCTCAGGCTCGTGAACGATCCGGTCTGGACCTCGGCATCATATCAGAAGATCAGACGTGAATTTGCATTGACTCATACCTGGGAAAATTCGATAGGTGAGTTGGGAGATGCTTTTTTTTCGTTGAAAAGAAATCACCAGAAAGTTGAAGTATGAATTCACGCAAAGAGAAAAATACAAGGATTATTGAATTTATCACAATGCTTTCTATAGCTGGGTTTCTGCTTTTTATTTTGATTAAATTTCTGTATTTCTGAAATTATGGGTGATTCTTTTTTCATTAGATACCGACCTGTGGGTAATTGGTTTCGATACCAGTTCCTGGAAAAAAAACTGAACACCCGATTCGGCTATTTGTTCCTTGCGCTTATCGCCCTGGTAGTTGGTTATGGCATGACCGCCTGGAGTAAATTAACAGGCCCGCTCGTTCTCGGCGTAGCTGCTTGTTTGTTATTGACGATCGTTATTTTCAAAAGCCCCTACTTTGGATTTTATTTGCTGATTGCTTTCTCATCTGTAACGGTTACCCTTGATCGTCTGGTTGAATTACCGTTGCCTTCAGGTACGCTGGTTGAATTTTTTACTTACCTGCTTTTGCTGAGTCTGATGCTGAAATTCGAGTTAAGAAAAAATATGAACCTGAGCTTTTGGACTAATCCCATAACCATAGCCTTTTATGTTTTGTTTGCCTATTATGCGATCGAACTTTTCAATCCGCAAATGTTCAGTCAACTGGGTTGGTTTAGTTTTTTCAGAAAACAATTCAGCTATTTTGTTTTCTATTACATTTGTTATTGCATGCTGGATTCGAAACAAAGAATCATCTTTTTTGTGCGTTTTATGATTGCCCTTTCCTCATTTGCAGCTTTGTATGCATGCAAGCAGCAATTGTTTGGTTATTCAGGATTTGAATTGCGATGGATTGGTACTGGCAACGGGTACTCACTCCTTTATCAGGGTGGCATGCTGCGAAAATTTTCTTTTTTTTCCGACCCAGCCACTTCAGGAATCCTGTTTGCATCCATTTGTATGTTATGTATAATCCTGCTATTTAGGAGCCGGAATAAAACGGAAAAGAAATGGTTGGGCGCTGCATTGGCTGTCAATCTCCTTGGGTACAGTTATTCGGGTACCCGAACAGCCACACTGATGATCATTGCCGGTATTCTTCTTTATTGTCTTTCTACCCTCAATGAGCGAAAAACTTTAATTTTTCTGTTATACTCTTTATTGATATTTACCATTCTCATGGTAGCGCCGTATCAAAATGCAATAACGGGCCGCATCCGGTCTACATTTGAAGGCACGAAAGACGCATCGGCCGCCATAAGAGATTATGACCGCCACCAGGTGCAGCCCTATATCCAGGCTCACCCCATGGGCGGGGGCATATTCACTTCGGGCGGTGAGGGCAATAAATATAACAAGGGTCATTACCTTGAATATTTGCAGGCTGATAGTGGTTATCTGAAAACACTGGCTGAACAGGGGCCGATTGGTCTGACCCTGCTCCTTATCTTTTATTTTATTTTAATGAGGCACGGTTATTACAGGTTTTTCAGAACCGGCAGCATGGAGATACGTACTTATTATATTGGTTTGCTCGTTATGATGTTTACCTTGCTGGTAGGTCAATTCGCGCAGATGGCTATTTCGCAATATCCGATTGTGCTTTATTTTTATGGTACGCTGGTCATTTTTATCAAACTGGCTGATTTCGACGAATCCGGACAGCCCGCTAAAACATCCCAAATCTGACACAATGCGATATTTTTTAATATCCCTTATTTTTTTTTCGCGGGTTTCGTTTGCGCAACAACCAACGCCCCTGTATCGCACGGACAGCCTGCGGATTGCTGACATCCGGGAAAAACTTATCGCCCTGGCTTTACAAAACCCAACCTATGAAATGGTCGACCATGCATCACTGGCTGCTTCCTACCAGATAAAAATTGCGAAATCTGCCTATCTCGGACTTTTCAGTGCGCAGGCAAATGTGAATGAATTCACGATATCACATCATAAGGATGCGAGTGGCGCGGTGATACCGAACTACTATCCTATTTATAACTTTGGGGTAAATATTCCCTTTGATATTTTCACAAGGACTTCCAATAACGTGAAAATAGCCAAAGAGAATTATTATATGACGACAGCTGCGAAAAACCAGAGATTCCGTGAAATCAAAGCGGATGTGCTCACCAAATATGAAAATTATCTTCTGGCCAGGCAGCTGGTCGAATTGCAAAGCCGGATTACCCAAAGTGAATATGCTACCCTCAAACGGGCAGAAAGCGACTTTGCCGAAAACCTGATCAAGTTGGATGATGTAGAAAAAGCCCAGAAAAGTTATATCAGTGAGCAGGTTAAAAGCCTTACCCTGCAAAGAGATCTGAATCTGTCAAAAATTGAAATAGAAAAAGTAATTGGAGTTAAAATCGAAGATGTCGAACGGGGTATGAAATAGGGGCGAACAACCAATAAACAAAATGGCAGATATTTGGAATAATTGAACCCGGAGAACTAACGATGGGTGTCAAATGGTTCAATGTCCATCGCCCGGACTGGCCGAAAATTGGGAAAAATGGCCAGTTAGGGACATTTTTGTACCTTTGAGTAATTTTTATTATATTGTCAACCTGGACCTTATCCAGTAACTATGAGGATTTTATACATTGTTCTTATTATGGTGTTTTTAACAGCGACAGGCGCCAGCGCCCAAAGTCGTGTTCCAGGCTTTCCGGATAGCGGACCGGTAGCCACAGTTCGTTTTTATCCCAACCCGGCCACCTCATTTATCACATTTGAGGATTTTGCTAAGAAATATGATAAGAATTATTCCATTCAGCTTTTTAACTTTCTTGGTAAAAAAGTGTACGAATTCAATCTGGGCGACCAGAAAAATATCGTCAATCTTTCTGACTTTTTTCGCGGAATTTATATTTTTCAGCTGAGGGATCCTTCCGGCAAAATTCTGGAAAGTGGAAAGTTTCAGGTAAACAAATAATTTGCCTGGTTCTGGTGCGTTTTTTCTGCATTTTTACATTGTTCAGTCACTCACTTCAACGATCAGAAATTTCAAATAAAGTGTATTGTCAAGGCCCCAGACCACAGGGTGGTCAGGCGACTGGGCCAGATAGACAACCTGTCTGATTTTTTTTCCAGCATCCTTAGCAGCCGCGCGAATGGTATCCTGGAATACATCCGGAGATACCAGGTTGGTACATGACGACGTAACCAAAAAACCTCCTGAGCGGAGCAGCTTCATTCCCCTAAGGTTGATTTCCTTATAACCCGCGATGGCTTTGCTG
>JBGPBW010000215.1:0-8212 GCA_041481385.1 Puia sp. | reverse complement strand
TACATCCCGCAATATCACAGGGCAGCGTATTGCACAGGAAAAGCTGAAAAAGAAAGACCAGCTGCTGTATGCAGTATCACAGGCAACGCATTTGTTATTGAGTAATACGGATCTGAATCAGGCCATCGCAGCAGGCATTGAAATTCTGGGAACAAAAACCCAGGTAAACCGCGTATATGTTTTTAAAAATAAATACGACCAGGATAATGGGAAATGGTCCACGTCTATAATCCATGAATGGAATGCGGCAGGCCATGAATCCCGAATGAACAATCCAAAGATGCTTGATCTTAGTTTCGAAACCATCGAACCGATCGTGCGACCGCTTATAGAACAAAAACCCTTTGTTAGTTACCGATGGAAAGAAACGGACGAACGGCTGCTTAACATATTTGAACGACACCAGGTAGAAGCCACACTATCCATCCCGATTTTTATAAATGATTTTTTCTGGGGATTTGTAGGATTTGATGAATTCACAAAAGAAAAAGAGTGGACTGAAGGGGAATTTTCGATCCTGCAATCCTTTGCGTCCTCCCTGAGCGCGGCCATTCAGCGAAAAAAGATAGAGGACGAACTCATCCAGGCAAAAGTGCTGGCGGAGACTGCCAACCGGACCAAAAGCGAATTCCTGGCCAACATGAGCCATGAACTGCGAACACCCATGAACGGGATTATTGGGTTTACTGACCTCGTACTGACAACAGAGCTTCAAAAAACGCAAAGGGATTACCTGAAAAATGTAAAAAAATCAGCTTACGGACTGCTGGAAATCATAAATGACATCTTGGATTTTTCCAGAATTGAAGCGGGTAAGCTGCTTATTGATAACACCCTGTTCAAGTTGGACGAACTCGTGGAAGAAACGATAGACATTTTGACGCTGAAGGCTTTTGAAAAGAAACTGGAGATGCTGTACCGGGTGGATCATGATATTCCTTCACAGTTGATGGGCGACCCTGTACGTATTCGACAGATCATCGTGAATTTGCTTGGCAATGCGATAAAGTTTACCAAAGAAGGGGAAATCTATGTTTCCATCCGCAAAAAGGGAGAACAATTTGAGCATGAAGGAAAAAAATATTTATTTTTTGATATACAGGTAAAAGACACAGGTATAGGAATTCCTAAAGACAAATTGCAAAAGATTTTTGAAAGCTTTACTCAGGCTGACAATTCCACAACAAGAAAATACGGCGGAACCGGACTCGGATTGGCCATTTCTAAAAGTTTGGCTGAACTAATGCATGGTACCCTGACGGTGGAAAGTGAAGCGGGAAAGGGAAGTTCATTTTCTCTTTGCCTTCCACTTGAAGTAGCAAATGACCAACCGGAAATTCAGATTCAGCCCAAACCTTTACTGAAAAAAGTGCTGGTGGTTGATGATAATATTACCAATCTCCACCTGATGGCAGAAACGCTGGGTTATTTTCAGATATATTGTGAAACGACCAGCACCGGTCAGGAAGCCCTGTTGAAAATCGAGGCCGCCAGATTATCCGGTCAGCCATTCGACCTCATTATCACAGATCATCACATGCCCGGAATGGACGGCATCAATTTGGTCAGGGAAATCAAAGAATCCATTCCCGGAGTCAGCCAGCCTGTTATACTTATGCTCTCTTCGCTGGAAAAAAATCTTTATCAGCATGAAGCGGATAAGACGGGGATTAATAAATTCATTTCAAAGCCGGTAAAATTGCATGAACTCAACAGCACATTGCTTTCGCTATTTGAAAAAAATATGCAAAACGACTCATTGCATCCGTCATTTGGCACCATTGAAAAAATTACACAGACCGCAAGTATCATGGTGGTGGATGATGATCCGATCAATATGATGTTGATTTCAGAAGTTTTGAAAAGAATGGGATTTGATGTAATACAGATGCAAAATGGACGCGAAGTAGTTGAATCGCTGCCTCATTATGACCCGGTATTGATCTTTATGGATGTAAATATGCCGGAAATGGACGGTTATACGACTACAAGGATTATCCGTAAAATGCAGACGGGCCAGTCCCGAATTCCCATCATAGCACTTACTGCAGATGCAATGAAAGGAGATAAGGAACGATGCCTGGACGCAGGAATGAACAATTATATATCCAAACCTTTTAAGCTGGAAGAGATAGAATCTGTACTAAGGGAATATGTATTAATGGTGTGACCCTACTGCACCGCCGCCGTCACACCATTCAGTTTACGTTCGCCTTCGTAAACACTCAGCTTGACCTTCCAGATATTCAATTCTTTTTCAAGACTTAGGTCAACTTTCAGGTTTTTCATTTCGTCTGTGAGTGGAAGCAGCTCAAATGTAATAGAATTCATATTGTGCAACTCAGAGGGCGTACGATATTGGGCATTCAGAATAAAAGGCTTCTGCCCCTCAATTTTGATGATGGTATTTTCGATCTGGTCATAAATTTCCTTGAATTTACCCCGGGCCTGCATAAAATTCGTCGAGTTGAACGTGATACAATTCCAATTGTAGATTTCATTATTGGATACATTGTATTTCCAGATGCTGCAATAACTCGCGCCTGGTACAGAAATCGTGGATTTATACTCTGCTACCTGAGCGTGTTGGGAAATCATCTCACCGCGGATATTATGGAATCGGTTGGGATAGTCGCGAATTACCTTTTCCAGCGCAACATTTGTTTTATTTGAAAAAACATCGTCCTGGGAGAAAAGCCATAAGGCGTTGAGCAACAGGGCAAAGGTCAATAACATGCTTTTCATAGCATTGGATTTGGGAACTAAATTAAGACAAAAAAAACGACGGTGCAATAGGGAAAATACGGCTGTTTTTGATGCCATTAACGCTGATTACCCGATATTTAGCTAAAGAGATATTCAACATCTTCACGGGACAGGCTCTTCACAAATCCGTCGTCATCAGCTATGAGATCTTTGGCAAGAAGCCGTTTGCGGTCCTGCAATTGAAGGATCTTATCTTCAATACTGTCTTTACAGATCATTCGGTAAGCGAAAATATTCTTTGTTTGTCCAATTCGATGGGTTCGATCAATAGCCTGCTGTTCTACTGCCGGATTCCACCAAGGGTCTACGATATATACATAATCTGCCGCCGTCAGGTTTAGACCTACACCCCCTGCTTTGAGGGAGATCAGGAATACACGACAACTGTCATTATCCTGGAATTCACGAATTGCTTTTTCACGATCAGGGGCAGTGGTACTTCCGTCGAAGTAAGCATAGGGGATTTCCAATTCAGTTAGTTTTTCCCTAATCAGCGCAAGCATGCCCAGAAACTGGGAAAATACCAGCGCCTTGTGATTCCCGATATTTTCAGAGATTTCCCGGGCAAGTTCATCGAGCTTTATAGAATGGTTCGGGTATTTGTCCGTTTCGTTCAGGATTGCAGGCGAATCACAAATCTGCCGGAGTTTCATAAGGCCCTGCAAAATGGTTAGCTGTGATTTTTGTATTCCCTGGGATTCAATGGTGCCCAGTATTTTATCGCGATAATCATTCCGGTACGCGTCGTATACTTTACGCTGCTCCTCTTCCATTTCACAAAACAGGATGGTTTCGGTTTTTTCAGGAAGGTCACGGGCAACCTGTTCTTTTGTTCTGCGAAGAATAAAAGGATACAATAATTTACGCAGGTGATCTTTGCGGTCGGGTTCTCCGAATTTATCAATTGGTATTGCAAATTCCTGCCTGAAAAATTCGATGCTGCCGAGCATACCCGGGTTTAAAAAATTCATCTGCGCAAAAATATCGAAGGTGTTATTCTGAAGCGGGGTACCGCTCATACATAAGCGATGTTTTGCACGAAGCAGGCAGGCTGCCTTGGTCACTTTGCTGGCCGGATTTTTAATGGCCTGCGATTCATCAAGCACAACATAGTCGAGGGGCATGTCCATCAGCAGTTTAATATCGCTGCGTAATGTGCCGTAGGTAGTAATGATCACATCAAAATTATTCAACGCTTCTTTAACCCGCAGGCGCTCGCCGCCGTGATGGATCCGGTAGGAAAGACTGGGGGCAAATTTATTAATTTCATTTTCCCAGTTAAATATCAGGGTCGTCGGGCAGACCACCAGAGCACGCAGGTGACCGTACTTTTCTTTAAAATGATGAAGGAATGAAAGAGCCTGAATGGTTTTACCCAAACCCATATCATCAGCCAATATTCCTCCCCAGTTTACTTCGTGCAGGTAATTGAGCCAATGGAATCCGTGAACCTGGTAAGGACGAAGGATTTGTGCCAGGTGCACGGGCGGATCGATCTCCTTGATTTTTTTAAACTCCTTGAGCTGCTCATATTTTTTTTCCAGGTGTATGATCAGTTCTTCTTCATTCCTGTTTTCATATAATTCGTCAATGACACTCAGGTGATATCGGGACAGCCGGAGTTCATTACTCTTGCCTTCTCCAACACGGAACAGCAGGGCATAACGCTTTACCCATTCATCGGGTAATACACCCAGTGTACCGTCGTTAAGAGCAACAAATTGTTGTTTATTAGCAAGCGCTTTCTTTACGTCGGCGATGGTTACTTTCTGGTCACCGAAAAGAATATCGACCCGTGCATCAAACCAGTCTGTACTGCTGCTGATATGTATTTTGGTTTGCGGACGGGAGGTGTTAAACCGGAAGTTTTTGAGAGCGTCAAATCCATTTACTGTCACTTTCATTTCCTGCATGGCATCCATAAACAGGAAAAACCAGTTATTCTTCAGCACATCGTTGCCACGCAACGCCAGTCCGGAAGATCCCTGCGGTTGAATGAATTGGGAGTGGAGCGACTGAAGCTGGTTGATAAATGCGGTTTCCTTTTCCTTGTTCCGCTGAATCAGCAGCACTTTGTCGCCGTCGGGTACAACGAGCTGATCCTTTCCAATAGAAGTGGTTTCAAATCCCTTGTAAGAAAAAACAGGTTGGAATAATAAATAATCTCCTTTTTCCTGAAGCAGAATTTTTCTCTCCGGGTCTCCGCTTTTCACTTCCCTTATGAGTTCATTGTCAAATTCAACATGATATTCCTTCTGAAGTGGAATAATAAAACTGCGTAACTGCTCGGGCCAGTCAGTTCTGGAGATGGTCATCCTGCCATCGGCGAATTTTGAAATGACCGCAATGTCCTCCGGCTTGTCCCAGAGATACAGGTAATTATTTAAGAATAAGATGACCTGGCTATTGCATTTATTCTGGATCAGATCGATCGACTGACCGGTGATTCGCGTAAAGGCTTTGACCTCAATATTATTCTTATTGGAAGAAACGCGGAAGGATGGGCTTATCGGATCAGGCGAAAGGTTTACCGATTGCAGGTTTGCAGTCTTAAAAGGCTTGTGTCCGTTCAGGAAAAAGATAAACGGATTTTCATGTAATTCACTGAACAGCTTACGAAATCTCGGATGTAAATATTCTATGATCAGCGCCTTGGTATCGTCGGGTAATTCTTCACCTTCAGTATGTATGATGTTTTCCCACATTCCACTGAAAGGCGAATTGCGGTTAAGGTATTTATTAACTTCAGTTTCCTGGGTTTTCCGTAATGAAAAGACAAGCTGCCTGTCGGGCTCGTTGAATTTTTCTGTATTGACAAATTTGGCCAGCTCCAGTTTTTCAACTTTCCCAACAAAGGCATTTTGCTGTTCATTGCTCTCGCCCGTGACCGCGTCGAGCAGAAAACCGGGATAGGCATCGTGGTTGAAATTAAATACCACACCGAGACGTTGCACATTCCCCGCTTTTATTTCAGGTTCTGCTACCTGTTCCGCCACCAGGGTTTCAAACTCAGGTTTAGGTCGCGAAAGCACTGCGGGGTTTACGCGTTTGATGGATGTATCCAATACACGCAGAAAAGGTTTGCCGTCTTTGTAGGAAAATTCAAATTTTCCCTGGAGGTCGTCCGAAAGAGAATAACCATAGGCCTCAAGGAGTTTATTTTTTTCCTTGTCCCAGTTACGGATGCTGTCAAAATAATAAGCGCCATGTGTCTGCAGCAGTTGCAGGAATAAGATCACTTTCGGAAGACATAACGGATGGTCCGTATCAGGGTATGAAGAACTGGTGTCAAAATTTCTCTCTTCATTCTTTCGGATCAATACAGGATAATCGATCCCGTTCAATTCCACAACAGCTTTTACTGTTTCATCTGCTGCCTGTTCAATCCTTGCCGTGTTGGATTGTAAAAACCGTCCTGCTTCTTCATATACTTCGCGCGAACACAGCAGTCTGATGGTCTTTAAGTCGATAGATTTCATTTTGATAACCGTATGCGACTGATCATAGTGGATTTCTTCCGCTTTCAGCATGTTGCGGTCAAGCAGTTCCTGCAATTGTATCAGTGCGGCAGCCTCGTGACGGCAAATATCGCCAAGGTTATACGGGCAGCTGCAGCGAACCGAAAGGGCTTTCGCATCCCGGAATTTTTGAACAAAAACCTTATAATAGGTAGAATAGCTGTCATCCTTGATCCGGAAGGTTACGGTTTCGAATAGCTCATCGTATTCAATGAGTTCGACAAATCCAATGGCATGGATTTTTTTCCCCCTGCGGATTACTTCATCGGTTCCGTTCGTGTAAACGTATTTAATAAGGTGCGGTAGGGCCATTAAACTGTTCGGTTTTCTTAAGCCTTTTACCCGCTCTTGCGTTCAGAAAAGGCTAATCTGCAAAAGTAAAGGAAAAATTTAATGACTTGAAGAGTTTTGAAAGGTTTATCCGGTTTTCCTGCCTGCGAAGAAACAAATACCGGGTTTTCTTAGCTTTTTCCTTCTGAGATAAAGGAATGTCAGCGCCGATACAGCTACGGACAGTGTGAGGACCCCTGGAAAAAGAAGGTTTTTTGGGAAAGCGCCATTATGGGCATAGGGAATTTTACTTAGGCCGGGAAGCTCCCGGGCACCAATATCCGATCACTTTCCCGCGGGTCGGGGTAAGCCGCTTATATCAGTCCCGATAAACGGAATAACAACTGCCCGGCCAATAGCGGGACGCGGGATCTGTAGAATCCCTGTCACGGAGAATAGTATCCATCAGGATGCCGGAGGCAATGGGATCGGTACCATAAATATTATTTTTTTATGCGAATAGATCTTCAGGGAATACATGCAAAAAAAGAATGCAAAAACAATTTTAATGCCCGCCACATATATATTGTAAAGTAACTTAATTTCATATGATTTTGGAATGGCATTTGCCGCTTTAACTTTGTACCCGGTACTTCGTAAACCGATCTTCATGACGCGAAGCATTTTACTATTCCTGATTCTTCTCCAGGCTTTTCCATCTGCTGTTAATTCGCAAAAACTTCGTAAAGCAGATAAGGAAGTGATCGTTGAAATTCAGTCGGACATCAACTATTTATCCAATGATAAACTGGAAGGCAGGCGTTCGGGTACCCCGGGAGAAACGATGGCCTCTGATTATATTGTTGTGTCTTTTTCAAAAATCGGCCTGAAGGCCATGGGAGATAGTGGAACTTATCTGCAACGATTTGAAATATATGATGGTAAAGATATAAGCCGCACCCGGTTTACAATCAACGGCACGCCGCTGATCCTGAATTCGGAATTTATTCCATTGCCTTTCAGTGCATCTGCTAAAGTAGAAGGATCTCCCGCTATAGCACTGCAGGAAAGTGGATTACCCTGGTTTTATGACCTGAAGGAAATCATAGAGAACGCTCAATCCAATCCGCATTTTGATCTGGGAAAAGCGTTGCGTGAAAAAACCAAACTATTTGCAGGAAAAGGCGCGAGTGCAGTGATTTTTTATAACAGTTCGAAGGTCGACGATGGGTTGATATTTGATCCGGCCGAAGGAATTATAGCGGAAAAAATTCCTGTACTCTATGTAACGAAGACAGGCAGAAAAAAATTTCTTCGTGATATTTCCCAATCCCTCGATGTAGACATAGATATAGTAATGGAGGAGAAAAAAAGATGGGGCCACAACGTAATTGGTTACCTGGATAATGGGGCACCTCTTACTGTTATTGTTGGAGCACATTACGATCACCTTGGATTTGGAGAAGAGGGAAATTCCTTATACCGGGGTGCCGAAAAAAAAATTCATCCGGGTGCAGACGACAACGCCAGCGGAACAGCAGGACTTATGGAACTGGCAACGCTGCTGAAAAAAACTAAGGGCCTGCGGTCTAATTATTTATTTATTGCTTTCTCCGGGGAGGAGTCCGGCCTGATCGGATCAAAATATTTTACGGAAC
>JBGPBW010000214.1:0-8320 GCA_041481385.1 Puia sp. | reverse complement strand
ATTGTTTCTTTCATAGCACGGGCAATGAATGTGATCATGCGGGTTAGCGGAGCTGAAGCTCTGAGTAATGTGGCCAGCGCATTTGTAGGCCAGATCGAAGCACAAGTGATGATTCAACCTTATCTGCCGGGAATGACAAAGAGCGAGTTGCTCGCCAGTATGTCGGGTAGTCTGGCCTGCATTGCAGGTGGTATACTTATCGTGTACGCCAACATGGGTGCCCAGGCAGGAATAGACCTTGCCCCGAAACTGATAACCGCCAGCTTGATGGCTGCACCTGGCGCCCTGGTCATATCCAAAATCGTTTGGCCGGAAACAGAAGTCAGCGAAACAATGGGCAGCGTGAAACTTAAGGTTACCAGCCATTATGCAAATCTGGTGGATGCCATAGCACATGGAGCCGGAGAAGGTTTTAAAATTGCGATGAATGTAATTGCAATGCTGATTGGCTTTATAGCCGTCATCGCCCTATTGGATTTCCTGCTGTTGAAAACGGGGCATCTGTTTAGTCCTTCATTCGACCTCAGCCTCAATTGGATTTTTGGAAAACTCTTTTATCCCTTCGCCTGGTCGATGGGTGTTCCTGCAGAAGATATCCGCAATGCTGCAACCTTATTCGGCGAAAAGTTAACCGTAAATGAATTTGTTGCGTTTAAAAATCTCACTTCAGGCGCTGTGCCCATACTTACACAAAAAGGCCTGCTGGTGGTAAGTATTGCGATTTGCGGTTTCGCCAATTTCAGCAGTGTGGGCATGCAGATTGGTGGCATCGGCGCTATTGCACCTGGAAGAAGAGCAGACCTGGCCCGCCTCGGACTGCGTGCGCTGCTCTGCGGTACACTGGCTTCTTATCTTTCAGCTACGATCGCGGGAATCATTATGTAATCACATCATCCCTGCCATTTGTTTTGCTAACTGCGGAGCAAGCGCCACGCCCATACCACTCATACGCACGGCGCAGAAGATTTGATCGCTGATTTTGCTGACAATAGGTTTTTTTTCACCGCCGATAGCCATGGTACCACCCCAGCGGAGACTGATTTTGTATGGAGTGCCCGGCAGAACAACCTCACGCAGAAATCTTTCCAGTTCCTGCTGGACCGGTTCTGAAACATCTGCAGAAAATGTTTCTTCTTCAGTAAAAAATTTATTGCGTGCACCGCCGAGCAGTACGCGGTTGCCGAGGTTGCGGAAATAGTAAAATCCTTCGTCGTAATGAAATGTGCCCTTTAATTTCAGTCCCTCTACAGGTTCAGTGAGTAACACCTGTCCCCGTGCCGGACGCAGGTCGAGTTCCGGTAATAAAGACTTGGCGAATGCATTGGTACAGATCAAAACCTGATTGGCCTGAAAAGAAAGCGGGAGGGCGGTTTCCAGGGTTACCCCGCCGGCCTGGGTTTCTATTTTCTGCACGTCGACCTGCGTCAGTATGGTCACACCCATCGAATTAACGAGTCGCACCAGGGCTTCGAGTAATTTCCCGGAATGTAATTGTCCCTCCATTTTATTTTCGATCAGGTGATGGGAACCGCCAAGACCGAATGCTTTGATTTTTGAATCGTTGAGCTGAAATGTTTTTTGTTTACCGGTGATATTTTTCAGCTGGCTATTGAGTTTGTCAATCTTTGTGCGCAGTATATCCAGGTCAGGAAATTGTTCTGGCGAAACCAGTTCGAAACCTCCAAGGTTTTCATAATCGATTTGTTCGGGTGAAAATTTTTTACCGATTTTCTCCAATCCTTTAAATCTTTTCTCCACCAGTTCCAGCATTTCGTTCTCACCCTGATTCTTTTCATCGGAAAGTAATTCTGTGAAACTGCCAAAGCAGGCAAATCCGGCATTCCGGCTACTTGCACCGCTGGGGATCAGACCCTTTTCCAGAATGAGTATTTTTTTATCCGGATAACGCTTTTTCAGGTAGTATGCTGACCATAGGCCGGTGAATCCGCTGCCCAGGATGATAATATCCCTGGGAGCGAAAAAACTCTCACTTTCCCAAATTGAAACCGGTAGCATATTTTTTTAGGCTTAAAGCCAAACGCCTAACGCTTAACGCCGGCCAGGCTATAATAAATCTTATTTATACAGAAAAGATGACGGTTAATTTGTTGGAGTCAGATACAAAAATCAATTATCCTTTAACATTTAACCATTGAAAATTGCTTTAAGCGTTAAGCCTTAAGCTTATAAATGTATCGCTTCACCATACGCAACTTCAATGGCGTCTTTCACACTTTCACTGATCGTCGGGTGTGGGTGAATACTATTCAGCACCTCATGATAAGTGGTTTCAAGCTTCCGGCCAACAACGGTTTCTATTATGATCTCGGTAACGTTGTATCCTATCATATGGGTGCCCAGCCATTCACCATATTTGGCATCAAAGATAACCTTGATAAATCCCTCTGTATGGCCTGCAGCCGACGCTTTTCCTGATGCACTCAGCGGAAATTTGCCAACTTTAATTTCATAGCCGGCATCCTTAGCCTGTTTTTCAGTAAAACCAACGGAGGCGATTTCCGGCGTGCAATAGGTACAGCCCGGTACGTTATTATAGTCGATGGGTTCAGGAGCATGGGCATATTTTTTTTCCTGGAACGCAATATTTTCAATACAGATAATGCCCTCCTTTGATGCCACGTGGGCCAGGGCCTGACCCGGGGCACAATCACCTATGGAATAGAGTCCTGCCACATTGGTGTTGTAAAATTTATCGACGGTTACCTTTCCTTTATCGGTTTTTATTCCAAGGGTTTCCAGGCCGATGCCTTCAATATTGGCTGCAATGCCTATGGCACTGAGCAGCACATCTGCTTCGAGCGTCTGTTCTCCCGTGGCTGTTTTTATTTTGGCTTTTACGCCACTGCCACTGGTATCTACACTGGTTACCTCACTATTGACCAGGATATCAATTCCTGCTTTTTTATAAGATTTTTCGAGTTCTTTGGAAATATCCTCGTCTTCCACAGGAACGATGCGCGGCAGGAATTCAACGACGGTCACCTTAGTGCCCATGCTGTGATAGAAGTAGGCAAATTCCACACCTATGGCACCGCTACCAACAATGATGATGCTTTTCGGTTGCACCGGTAAATTCATGGCTTCCCGATAACCGATTACTTTTTTGCCATCCTGCTTCATGCTGGGCAATTCACGGCTTCGGGCGCCTGTGGCAATCACGATATGCCGGCCTTCTACGGTCTGGGTTTTACCATCGGCTCCGGTAACTTCGATCTGACCCTTCGCCTTCAATTTTCCGAAACCCATGACTACATCAATCTTATTTTTCTTCATCAGAAATTGCACACCACGACTCATCTTATCGGCCACGCCACGGCTGCGTTTGATAACGGCTGGAAAGTCAGGCGTTCCGCTGGCATCAATACCAAACTCTTTTGCGTGTTTAATATCCTGATATACCTGCGCGCTTTTCAGGAGTGCCTTGGTGGGAATACATCCCCAGTTCAGGCAGATGCCGCCCAGGCTTTCCTTTTCAATGATGGCTGTTTTAAATCCCAATTGGGATGCGCGGATGGCAGCCACATAACCACCGGGACCGCTGCCAAGCACAACTACATCATAGGCCATAGAAATAAATTTAGATTGAAGATGAATAGATAATTTCGGAGTGCAAAGCTAGGGTAAAATTGGGTAATCTGCCTCTGTTGGGTATCCTGCAAACTCTGATCAACTTATTATAATATTGCAACATGAAAAAAATTCAGGTACTCGCGGTGGCTGTGCATCCGGACGATGTGGAACTGTGTTGTTCCGGCACCCTGATGATGGAAAAGGGAATGGGTAAAACAGTAGGTGTTGTGGACCTTACCCGGGGTGAACTGGGTACCCGTGGCACCCCCGAGCTTCGGTTAAAAGAAGCAAACGCAGCCTCCCGGATTATGGAGCTGGATATTCGGGAAAACCTGGGAATCGCAGACGGGTTTTTTCAAAACAATGAGGAAAATCAGCGAAAACTGATACGGGCTATCCGGTCTTATCAGCCGGAGATCGTTTTAGCCAGCGCCCTGGAAGACCGGCACCCGGATCATGGCCGTGCGGGCAAACTAATTTCTGACAGTTGTTTCCTGAGCGGACTGAGAAAAATTTCAACCCGGGATGAAGAGGGCAGGGAACAGGAACAATGGCGTCCGAAATATGTTTTTCATTTTATTCAGGACCGCTTTTATCATCCCAGTTTTGTATATGATATTACTCCGGTTTTTGAACGAAAACTGGAATCGATCCGTGCATATAGCTCCCAGTTTCATTCCACATCGTATGATCAGGATGAACCGCAAACTTATATTTCAGGGCCGGATTTCCTGGATTCTATTGTTGGGCGGGCCCAGATGCTGGGCAAGATGATTGGAGTCAAATACGCTGAAGCTTTCATCTCTGAAAAAATGATCGGGGTCAACAGTCTGGATTCTTTTGTACAATTTGACACCTGATGTGCATAAACCGGCAAATCCATCGTTATTTAACAGTGTTATCGCAATAAAATGCAATACCTTTGCGGTGATTTTACGTTAAAGTGTTTACCATGCAAATGCCAAAGTTTTCTTCCGCTCCGAATACCTTTTATGCCGATCTCAAAAAAAGGATAAACGCTTATTTTGATCAGTCGGGAAAAGAGATGACGGGTAATTTTGGCTTATACCTGAAGGCAGGAGTACTGGCTGTCGGTTTTGTGGGGTTATACATCAGCCTCGTATTTTTCACACCCCCGGTAATAATAGCGCTCTTGGAATGTGTTTTATTCGGATGTGTAATATCTGCCATCGGATTTAATGTGATGCACGATGGCGGTCATGGCAGTTTCAGCAAGAGCAAACTGATTAACCAGATGGCTGCTTTATCACTCAGCGTATTAGGAGGCAACAGCTTTATATGGCATAACAAACACAATATCATTCACCATTCATATACCAATGTTGATGGTGTAGATGATGATATCAATATTCAGCCCTTCATGCGCATGAGCAGCAATCAGAAAAGACTGAAAGTGCATAAATACCAGCACGTTTATTTCTGGGGATTATATGCCATGCTATATATACTCTGGATTTTCATTTTGGATTACAACAAATACTTCAGAAAGAGGGTGGGGGATGTTCCGTTAAAGAAGATGGGCTTTATGGATCATTTCAACTTCTGGGTATTCAAAATAATACATGCTTTCATATTTATTGCCCTTCCGATTTATGTGGTGGGCTTTGGTGCATGGCTGATTGGATTTTTGGTTACTACTGTCGTGACCGGTCTGCTGATCAGCATAGTTTTCCAGCTGGCCCATACTGTTGAGCATACCACTTTTCCTGTTGCCGATTTGGATACCAATAAAATTGAAAATGAATGGGCAATTCACCAGGTGAATACCACCGCAAATTTCGCAACCCATAACCGGTTGGTTTCATGGTTGGTTGGTGGATTGAATTTTCAGATTGAGCACCATCTATTTCCAAAAATTTCACACGTCCACTATCCCGCTGTCAGCAAGATCGTTCGTCAGACCTGCGCCGATCACGGTATTCAATATATCGAATATCCGCGGGTTCATAAGGCCATTGCTTCGCATGTAACCTACCTGAAACATTTGGGTGCAGCTTCTTAATGATTAACGCCTAAAGCGAAGCGCTTAACGCCTATCGCCTAACGCATCGCAAGTTTATCATGCAGATATAACTTTAACCTTTTCGTAAGTTGGAGAAGGTTTTTATTTTTCCCCTTTTAGATTTTAGACATTTATAGATTAAGCATTAGGCTTTAAGCGTTAGGCGTTAAGCTTTAGGCGTTAAGCGTTTCGTTTTAGGCGTAAAAGCTTATTTTCGCAGATTCAAATGGGTGTGAAATATGAGTAAAGTCAGCGTGGGTATCATACAAATGTCCTGTGTGCAGGACAAGGATGCCAATCTTAAAAAAGCCATTGGAAAAATCCGGGAAGCTGTTACACTGGGAGCGCAGATCGTCTGTTTGCAGGAACTGTTTACCTCGCTGTATTTTTGTGATACGGAAGATTATAACCAGTTTTCACTTGCGGAATCCGTTCCCGGACCTTCAACTGAAATGCTGCAGACTGTTGCCCGCGAAAATAAAATTGTGATCATTGCTTCGTTATTTGAAAAGAGAACCCAGGGAATTTATCATAATACGGCAGCTGTAATTGATGCCGATGGCAGTTTTCTCGGTAAGTACCGGAAGATGCATATTCCGGATGATCCCGCTTTTTACGAAAAATTTTACTTTACTCCGGGAGATCTGGGTTATAAAGTCTTCAATACGGCTTATGCAAAAATAGGTATCCTCATCTGTTGGGATCAGTGGTATCCCGAAGCGGCTCGTATCACTTCATTGATGGGCGCGGAAATCCTGTTTTATCCAACTGCCATCGGATGGTCCACAACGCAGGATCTGCCAACCAATGAAGAACAGTTTAATGCCTGGCAAACCATTCAGCGCAGCCATGCCGTAGCCAATGGTGTGCATGTAGTGAGTGTCAACCGTGTCGGTTTGGAACAAAACGGCGCGATGAAATTCTGGGGAGGATCTTTTATTTCCAATCCTTTCGGCAGGATTTTGTTCCAGGCAAGCCATGATCAGGAAGAGGTGGCGGTACAGGAGCTCGAAACAGATAAGACGGATAGTTATCGTACACACTGGCCTTTTTTGCGTGACCGCCGGATCGATTCCTATCTGCCAATAACCAAACGATTTATAGATGAGCATTAGCCGGCCTTCGCCGAAAGAACTGGGTTATCGGTTTCCCGCTGAATTTGAACCGCATGTAGCCACCTGGTTAAGCTGGCCACATAACGAAGCATCCTGGCCGGGGAAAATGGAAAGTGTTTATGCGCCTTATTGCCTGTTTATTAAAACCCTTGCAGAAAATGAATTTGTTCATATTAATGTGAACAATGAGGAAATGAAAGCGTTTGCAAAGGAAAAACTGGAATCCATCTCTACAGCTATGGACCGGGTGCGGTTTTTTACCCATCCCACCAATGATGCCTGGTGCCGGGATCATGGTCCGGCATTCCTGATCAATGAGTCAGCGGTCCAACCCAAGATTATTGTAGACTGGAATTATAATGCCTGGGGAGATAAGTATCCCCCTTATGACCTCGACGATCGTATTCCAACCCTGATTGCTGCTGTTTATGAAATCCCGGTTCTTTATCCGGATATTATCATGGAAGGAGGGTCCGTGGATTTTAATGGGAACGGAACGCTGATTACATCTGAATCCTGTCTTCTGAACCCCAACCGCAACCCCCACCTGAGCCGGGCAGGTATCGAAGCCTATCTTGAAGCTTATTACGGAGTAAGCCAGATAATCTGGGTGAAAGACGGTATCGCCGGTGATGATACCGACGGCCATATAGACGACACCGTAAGATTTATTAATGAAGACAGTGTGTTGGCTGTTGTAGAGGAAATACGGTCTGACGAGAATTATGCTATCCTTCAACAGAACCTGACTGATTTGAAAACCCAACGTCTCCTAAACGGAAAGCAACTTAATGTAATTGAACTGCCCATGCCGGATAAACTGACTTATGAAGGCCGGCGGCTGCCCGCCTCCTATGCAAATTTTTATATTGCAAACGGTGTGGTTGTTGTACCTACATTTCGATGTGGAAAAGATGAGAAAGCATTACGCATTATCCAGGAGGCCTTTCCTGAGCGTAAAGTAATTGGCATTGATTCGACGGACATCCTTTGGGGACTGGGTAGTTTTCATTGCCTTAGTCAGCAGGAACCATACGTAGAAGTCATGCGGACTTCTACAATGTGAGAAATGTGGAATTGTAGGTAAAGTGAAAATGAGGATATGAAATGTAAAATTCACTTCTTAATTTCATTTCGTTTCTTAAATTGTATAAATAACTTCAGCCTTCAGCTTTAAGCCTTCAGCTTTAAGCCTTAAGCTTTATGCCTTAAGCCTTTTTCCATAAGTTTGCAAATCTTAATCACACTACATGAAAAAAACGATGCTGCTAGGCCTGTTGGCCATGTCTGCTCTACTGGCTTTCTCTCAGAAAAAAGATAAAATCATATCCGTAATTCCCGAACCTGTAAGTATGGTTAGCGGTAATGGTTATTTTATATTACCGGGAACGATTTCCCTGAATATGCCGGGTCTTCCTGAACTGAAACAAACTGCTGAAACCGCACTGGGAAAATTAGCGATGACCGGAAAGAAAGTGGCAGTTAGTAGTGCAGCCAATGCAACCATCCGTTGTATGTTGAATAAAACTGAAGACAAAACATTGGGCCAAGAAGGGTACCGGTTGTCAGTAAAACAATCCGGAATTCAGAT
>JBGPBW010000213.1:0-8331 GCA_041481385.1 Puia sp. | reverse complement strand
CGGCTCGCCGGTAATTATGACGACCGTTATAAAATGGAGGTCCAGATCGCCCAGACCCGAAATCATTTTGAAGCGATTACTTATTCTTATAAGAATACAGAATTTTATGGAAAGGCAGAAGCCTCCGGCTCCCTGAATGCGGAAACCAAAAAGGTATTATTAAAAGAAGGCAAATTACTGGAAGTACGATTTGCCACCGGTGGTGTTTGTATCATGACCTGTTTTATGCAGTATTCCAAACTCGGTGATGATGAATATCTGCAGGGAACCTATTATAGTACGAGCGTGAACGATTCAACATCGGGATGTGGGAAAGGGAGCATTTTTCTGCATCGGGTTGCTTCTTCAGATTTTCATAAGGAACCCTTCCTCGAAAAAAAGGAAAAAGAATTAATGGCCCGGAAAAAACCAGTTCCTCCCCCCATACCCATTACAACGCCGCCTGCTAAACCTGCGGGCAAGCCCACGGAAGGAATTGCCAAAACTCCTGCGAAAACCACAGCACCTAAAACAGCTACCGTACACAAACCACAAACAACTACCGTACATAAACAACCGCGTCCTGCTGCTGTTTCGCAGCATGTAGCTGTTCAAAAGCCTTCGACCCAAACTGTTCCGCAGATGCAGAATAGCAGCGACAGTTCAATAAAAATCAAACAACCCGAGACGCCCATAATTATTCCTAATGTGTTAAGAACAAGGACCAACTCACTGCTCCAAACACTTACGGTAAATCATAACAGAATCGAAATCCGGATATATGATGATGGCGCAATCGACAACGACACTGTATCCGTTTACTACGATAATAAACTGATTATTTCCATGGCGCGGTTAACGGATCAGGCCATCACAACGTTTATTACCGTGGAACCTTCTGACCATCCGCATCAGCTCGTGATGGTGGCTGAAAACCTGGGCGACATTCCACCCAATACTTCATTACTTGTCGTAGTAGACGGTGAGAAAAAATATGAAGAGCGCATTATCTCCACAGAACAAAAAAATGTGGTGATTGATTTTCTATATAAGACTAATTAAAGCTGGAGGCTGGAGGCGTGAGGCTTAAAGCAAAAACATAAAGCATTTAGTGTTCGTGTTAGGCCTCACGCCTCCAGCCTCCAGCCTCATGCTTCAAGCTTATTTTCTCGGTATCTTTTCCTCCCGCTGCGCTGCATTATAAACAAAAGTCGCAATAATGGTTGCTGCCTGTTTCAGATCAGGAGCGCTGAGGTGGTCGTAACTGTCCATATTGCTATGGTGTGTTCTGGCGCCATATTCCAATGGATCCTGGATAAACTGGAAAGCAGGAAGTCCGATGGCGTCAAAAGACAGGTGGTCTGTTCCGCCGGTATTTTCCAGCGTTAGTGTTGCAGCGCCCAGTTCGTGAAAGGGTTGAAACCACTGATCAAATACCGGACCCGCAGCTGCGTTGCCCTGCAGATAAATACCACGAATTTTTCCACTTCCATTGTCCAGGTTGAAATAAACGGAAAGCTGATCACCGGCGGCATTGTATTTTTTTGTCGCTGTATCCGTGAAATGATTCTTTACATAATTTTTGGAGCCATGCAATCCTGTTTCTTCTCCTCCCCAAAGCGCGATTCTAATGGTACGCCGGGGTTTAAAATCTATTGCTTTCAGGATGCGCACGACTTCCAGCATTACTGCAGAACCCGCAGCGTTATCTGTTGCGCCGGTAGATCCCTGCCAGCTGTCCAGATGACCACCGATCATCACCAGCTGGTCTTTCAGTTTTTTATCCGTGCCAGGAATTTCTGCAATCACATTATAACCTTGCTGATCATTGTCCAGTATTTTTGATTGTAGTTCCAGATCCACCGACACAGGGATCCCGTGTTCGAGCAATCGTTGTATTGTAAAAAAATCTTCCAGAGAGATGGAAATATCATTACATGCCGGCAAAAACTCAGCATTGTAAGGAATGCCATTTTGCACAAAAATAGTTCCATCCGTATTTTTCAAACTGCTGGTTAAAACACCCAGGGCACCTTCCTGGATGGCCATTTTTTTAACCTGGGCAAGAAGCCGCGCGGAAGCCTGAAAAGCTTCCAGAGCACGCGAAGGTGTCGTTTTTGCCGGAGCTTTCGGATCGTAAGCCGCTAATTTGATCAGATCTGAATCATTGTACCGACTGGCATCAGGTTGAAATCCCAACGTAAGGGAATCAGTTCTCCTGAGTAAAATCATTTTATTTTTCAATTGTCCCTGGTAAGCTGACAGTCCTGAAGAATCTTTTATATCGAGTAATAAAACTTCTGCATGGGTTAACCCCTGTGTACCCATAGAAAAGGTTTTCGGAAATCCGATAATGGGTTTATAATATGGTGAAGTCAGGGCCAGATAAAATTTCTCGAGCTCCCATCCCTTTCCAAATTTGCCCCAGGCCTCCAGGTTTGCATTTTTAAGCCCCCAGGAAGTGAGTTTGTTTTTGGCCCAGTTTGCTGCCTTGAAATAACCCGGAGATTCCATCAACCGGGGACCGTTTGCATCGGTGAGGTTAAAGACGATCTCCATCACCTGGGAATGATTCAAACCTTCATCACGGATTTTGGCCATCATGGCCGTATCCAGGTTTTCCTTTTGTGCAAATGCACCGGTGAACACCAGTAAGTACGGTATTATAAATGCTTTTCTCATGTTTTTAATTTGAAACAGGAGCGAATATAATGCGGCTTCCATAGGAATCATAAAGTTTTATTTGAACGGAAAACTAAAAATGAAAATTCCAGGTTACGGAAGGCAGAATCGGGAAGAGGGATACTTTTTTAGCCTGAACCTGTAGGCTGCCATCATAGGGATTTCCTGTTTGATCGAAATAAATGAAGTAAGGATTTAACCGGCTGTATACATTGTAAATACTGAACACCCAGCTACTATGTAGTTTTTTTGTGATCCGGTGTTTCGGTGTATAAATTGCTGCCAGATCCAGCCGGTCGTAAGGTGGAAGGCGATATTGGTTGATCCTGCTATAGTCCTGGGTGAAGGTTCCTTCCACAACATAGAATTTTTCGGGATAGGAAGTTGCATTCCCGCTGGCGAAGACAAATACCGCTGAAAATTTCCATTGTTTATTCAGTTCGTAAGTGCCTACGACAGAAAGATCATTGCGACGGTCGAATTTGGCTGGAAATTTTTGGCCGTTATTGAGGTCGGGAAATTGCCGCCAGGTCCAGGAAAGTGTGTAACCGATCCAGCCGGTAAACCTGCCCTTTGTTTTGTTGATGAACCATTCCATACCATAACTCCAACCTTTTCCAAATACAAAAGAATTTTCCGGATCACTCAGTGAAGGTGTGTACCCTGCATTGTATTCAATCTGGTTTTGCATCTGCTTATAATAGAGTTCCACGGAAGTCTCATACATATTATTTTTGAAATTCTTAAATAGTCCACCCGCATACAGCCAGCTGATCTGCGGTTGAACAATATAGGTGCTGGGCACCCAAAGGTCAGTCGGAAGTGTAGTTCCGGAATTACTTACCAGGTGAATGTATTGGATATTGCGGGTCACGGATGCTTTCAGTGAAGTCTGATCATTAAGAAGGTATCTAAAAGTAAACCGGGGTTCAGGACCTCCATAAGTTTTTACGTTCTGCCCGGCGCTGAAATGTATACTGTCGGTTTTATTTCCATTTGCATCAGTCTGGTAAATCGTGTAGGGGCCGGTTTGTTCAAATCCACTCCAGCGCAATCCGAAACTGATATCGATTTTATCACTTGCCTGCCAGTCGTTCTGAATGTAGACTGCCGCCTCTCGGGCATATTTGATATTGGAATTGTTGGGGGTGAATTGGATCGAATCCTGGTGGCCACTCAGGATGTTGGGCGTAAATGTGTGGAAAGTGTATAAACCACCAAACCGTAATTTATTTTTGGGGTTCAGGAAATAATCAAAATCCGTTTTGACAGAAAGGTCATGGATTCCCGATGAAAGATTTAAGGCGAAATTATCCTGTGCGCCGTTAAAGGCAAATTTGTAATCATTATAAAGCAATGTGGTATTGGCAAATAATTTCCGGTTAAATACGTGGTTCCAGCGTAATGTAGCTGTGGAATTCCCCCAGGGAATATCGGTACTGAACGAACGGCGTGCATTCCGGAAGTCAAATACATCCCTCCCGAAATAACCACTCAGATACAGCCGGTCTTTTTCTGAAAACTGGTAATTCATTTTAGCATTCAGGTCATAGAAATAATAACCTGATCCATAGTAGCTGCTGGAGCGTGGCACAAAAGGGCTGACCAGCAGATCAACATAGGTTCTCCGGTATGAAACGATAAACGACGCTTTGTGTTTAATCAGCGGCCCTTGTATCGATAAGCGTGATGCGAGTAATCCAAGACCGCCATCCACCTCAAACTTGTTCATATTCCCTTCTTTCATCGAAATATCCAGTACCGATGAGAGGCGGCCGCCATACTGTGCCGGCATACCTCCTTTAATCAGTGTTGTATTTTTTATGGCGTCGCCATTGAAGATGGAAAAAAAACCAAAAAGATGTCCCGTATTGTAAACAATGGCATCGTCCAGCATGATGAGATTCTGATCGGGGCCGCCCCCGCGTACGTAAAGACCTGTATTGCCCTCTCCTGCATTACTCACGCCGGGGAGCAGCTGCAGGGTTTTCATTATATCCACCTCTCCGAATAAAACGGGCAGGTTTTTGACCTGCGCCATCGACAGATCAATTTTGCCCATCTGGGCGCTGGTTACGTTGACATCCTTTTTTTTGGCATATACAACGACCTCTTCATTTGTGGTGGTGCGTGGATTGATCAGAAAATTGAAATTGATGTTTCGGTCAAGTGTAACCGCTGCAAACTTCGTCGTATACCCTACATAAGAAACTGAAATCAGATATTGTCCTTCGGGGAGGGTCATGGAATAAAAGCCATATCCGTTACTGCTGACACCTTTTTGCTGACCGTTGAAACTGATCGTTGCGCCGATCAGACTTTCTGATGAAAGGGAATCTTTGATATAGCCGGTTATGCTGTATTTATTCTGCGCGACAGCAACCACGGCATGCAACATTAAAAAATAAAACGGAATTTTTTTCATCATTCACTCAAGGGACCGGAAAAATGTATACTATCTATAACCTCACCACAATCCTGCATTTTTTTATTCGCTCCCGTAGAATTTTTCCCCCAGTAAGGATTGACGATTTTATTCGAAGGACTCAACCAGTAAGCTTCGGTGGAATCAGGAAAAGCAGTCGGGCAGCGCAAATGATATATGACGCCTCCATCATAACTAACCGTGCGGACCAATGAATACAGCTGGTCCGTTATCATATTAAATTCCCTTCTTTTTTGTTCCATTGTCTTTTCACCCAGCAATCCGGCGATGTCCCCCTTCATCGATTGCGCCAGGTTGACTGCCGTTTCCACGATAGCGGTATCTGCCTTCAACTGATCAAAACGGATGCTGTCTACCAAATTATTCAGATTCCGGGCAGACTCGTTGATCTGCATACTGTCAGTATTCACGAAACCATCCGTCAATGCATAATAACTCTTCAATACGCTGGTTACTGAGCGGTTAAAAGCTGAGGATTTGGAACTGATGGTCAGCGGAGTGTCTCTTTCTTCCGCCTTAGCACCATCAGAATTGCTTTTATGTAATACCAGATAACTAATGCCGAGGGCCAGGGCTAAAACACCAACCAAAAATAGGGCCTTCCTCATAAATAGAATTTAACCAAAGGTAATTCTAATTGCATTTGCTTTAATTTTGCGCGTTCGATTTAATAAACACGATATATGCTGGCAGGTTTTCAGAATATGACATTTGAGTTTGGGGCCCGTGCAATTCTAAAAGATGCCACATGGCATATTCAGCCGGGTGAACACATTGGCCTGATCGGATATAATGGTACCGGTAAATCGACATTATTAAAATTACTGGCTGGTGAATATTCACCTTCCGGAGGAACGGTTGAAAGGAGCCGGAATACGAGTATCGGCTATCTTCATCAGGACCTGCTCAGCTTCGATACAAGTGATAGTATACTAAAGGTTGCCCTGGGCGCATTTGATCAGGTACTCAGCCTGGAAGAAGAATTGGAAGATCTGGTAAGAGAAATGGAAGCTGAAGAAAAAGCAGGCAAACAGCAGTCAGAGCAGCTGTTGCTGAACTATACTGACAAGCTCCATGAAATGGATGTGTTGGATGGATACAATATCCATCACAAAACAGAAGAAGTATTACAGGGCCTCGGTTTTTCAAACGCCGATCTCCAACGACCTTACCGGGAATTCAGCGGCGGCTGGCGCATGCGCGTGCTTCTGGCAAAAATGATTCTGCAGAAACCTGACCTGCTCCTGCTGGATGAACCTACGAATCATCTGGATTTGCCCTCTATTGAATGGCTGGAAAAATACTTGAAGAACTATCAGGGATCTGTGGTGATTGTGAGTCACGATAAGTTTTTCCTGGACAGAATGGTGGACAAGATCGTGGAGTTATACCAGCAGGACCTGCATTTCTACAATGGAAATTATTCCTTTTATGAAAAAGAAAAGGAAATGCGGATTTCGATTCAGCAAAAAGCTTATGAAAATCAGAAAGATTATATCCGGCAACAGGAACGGTTCATAGAACGGTTTAAGGCCAAAGCCAGCAAAGCTGCCGCAGCCCAGTCAGCTATGAAGCGACTTGATAAAATCGACCGCATAGAAAACGTAGAGATGGAACGTCCTGATATACGTATACAATTCCGCATCGACCGTCCGCCGGGTAAAGTGCTCGTTCATTTAAAAGATTTAGGGAAGCGTTTTGGCGACAATGAAATTATTCGTCATGCCGAAGCTGAAATTGAACGCGGGGATAAAATTGCATTGATCGGTGCAAATGGAAAAGGAAAGTCAACCATACTGCGGATCGTTGCCGGTACGGAAACTTTTACTGGCGAACGCATCTGGGGGCATCATGTGGATGCCAGTTTTTATGCCCAGCACCAGCTGGAATCGCTGAATCTCAATGATTCTGTTCTGGAAGAAATGAAACATTGCGGATCAGGAAAAAATGAACTAGAGCTCAGAACCCTTCTGGGTTGTTTTCTGTTCTCCGGCGACGACGTGGAGAAAAAAATCAAGGTGCTGAGCGGTGGCGAGAAAGCGCGTGTTGCCCTTGCCAAGACGATTGCCGGAAAGGCGAATTTTTTATTGCTGGATGAACCCACCAATCATCTGGACATCCACTCCTGCGAGCTGCTCGCCGAGGCATTGAATAAATATGAGGGCAGTTATATCCTGGTCAGTCATGATCGTTTTTTTATTTCCAAAACCGCCAATAAAATCTGGGAAATTGAGGACGGACGTATTAAAGTGTTCAAAGGATCTTATGATGAATGGGTGGAATGGAATAAACGCATGAGCATGCAGACCAAGGTGCCGGCGGGTAAGCCCAAATTTGAAAAAAACCCCGTTGAACCGGCAAAACCGGCGGCGGTTCACATACCGTTGAACAAGGAAGCAAAGAAACAATTGCAGAAACAGGAAAAGCTGGTAGGGCAACTTGAAGCAGATATTAAACGTCTTCAGGATGATTGCAACCGATTGGAATTACAACTTTCTGCTCCGGAAATATATTCTGACCGTCAGAAATTCCTGGTAGCTGAGTCTGAATATAATAAAGCCGCTCTGAATTTATCTGTTATCAAACAAAACTATGAAGTTGCATTGGAAAAACTGATGGAGATGGAAGAAGAACAGTAATTTTATAGCAAATCGATTTTCATATTAAAAATAAATCATTTTTAATTTCAGTCCGTTTCCTGTTTGTCACCGGCTGTTTCATTTTAGCTAATCGATATGTTGTATCTGCGCAGGATTCAACGATGCATAAAAGGCCCAAACTTGGGCTGACGCTGAGTGGCGGAGGGGCCAAGGGCCTGGCCCATATCGGTATTTTGAAAGCCATCGACTCAGCGGGTCTTTCCATAGATTATCTCACCGGCACCAGCATGGGCGCCATCATCGGTTCCCTTTATGCTTCAGGTTATTCCGCGGATTCCATTTTATATATTGCCCGTCGTATGCATTGGGACCAGATTCTTTCGAACCAGAGTTCCATGCGTAATATCATTATGGAAGAAAAAGATGAATACGGAAAGTATGACCTTGAACTTCCCTGGTCAAATCGTTTCTTCAGAATTTCCACCGGAGTATTGGAGGGGCAGGAATTGTGGTTGAAATTTTCCGAACTTTTATTCCCGGTATATAAGATAAAGAAGTTCGATTCACTGGATATACCTTTTAAATGCATTGCCACGGATATTTCCACGGGGCAGGCAGTAGTTT
>JBGPBW010000212.1:0-8382 GCA_041481385.1 Puia sp. | reverse complement strand
GGCGGCTGGGTCTTTGTATGCGTAGGCATCATTCTGTTATTTGTAATTTTAAAAGAATGGATTCATCTAAAAAAAACCAGGAACTTACCAAACCCGGCATCTGCCTTCGCAATATTCATGCTCACCTTCTTTTTCGCCTCCTGTCATGCGAATCCCGCTCCGTTGGTTTTGGGAAGAGATAATTGCCAATTCTGCAAAATGACTATCAGCGACGCACGCTTTGGTGCAGAGATCATCACCCAAAAAGGAAAAATATTCAAATTCGACGATCCCCAATGTGCCATATCATTTCTCCTGGCAAATCAACTAACAGGTGCCGGGATCCAGGACATATATTTCACAGATTTCAGCGACGCCCACGCCCTTATCCCTTCGAAAAATACCGTTTTCCTGAAAAGTGAAAGCCTCAGCGCACCCATGGGTGGACATTTCATTGCATTTAACAACCCGGACAGTCTGAAAGAGATCATGAAGAAATATCCGGGATCCATTGTGTACTGGCAGGATGTATTTAAGCCATGAAATCCCTAACATTCATATTATTTCTTGTTACGGTCAGTTTAAACTCCAAAGGCCATGTGATTAAAGTGGGAAGAACCCAGGTTTACCAATCCATCCGGCAGGCGATAAACGTTTCTGTAAATGGCGATACCCTATGGATAGAAAGTGGACTGTACCGGGAAAAAAATATTACAATAAACAAAGCCATTACCCTGATCGGAATTGGGTTCCCCGTATTGGACGGTGAACATCAGTTTGAAATTTTGTCCATCAGGTCAAATCATGTAACGATAAAAGGGTTTAAAATTATACACTCCGGAGTCTCCAGCATGGAAGACATTGCGGGAATAAAATTGTATAACTGCCGTGATGTGGTGATCAGCGGCAATATCATCGAAGATGCATTTTTTGGAATCTATCTGCAGGCTGCCATCAATTGCCGTATTGAAAATAATGCCATCCATGCATTTTCACAAATCGAACAACAAAGCGGGAATGGCATTCATTGCTGGAAATCTGACAGCCTGTTGATCCTGAAGAACAATATCTCGGGCCACCGGGATGGCATCTATTTCGAATTTGTTACCCACTCAGTAATTCAGGAAAACATTTCCACAAACAATCTCAGATATGGCTTACACTTCATGTTTTCGCATCATGATTCTTACCTGTCCAACGTTTTCAAAAACAACGGCGCCGGCGTATCGGTGATGTTTACCCATGGCGTAAAGATGTTAAACAATCGTTTTGAAGACAATTGGGGAGATGGATCCTACGGATTGTTGTTAAAGGAAATATCCGATAGTTATATCAGCGGAAACCAATTCACAAACAATACTACGGGCATTTATATGGAAGGCGCGACCCGGATTCAGATAGAAAGGAACCTGTTTAAAAGCAATGGCTGGGCCATAAAGATCCAGGCAAGTTGCATGGACGTTAAAGTATCTGGAAATAATTTCCTTTCCAACAGTTTTGATATCGGAACAAATGGAACGCTGGTTTTAAATTCCTTTGATCATAATTACTGGGACAAATATGAAGGTTATGATATCAATAAGAACAATGTGGGGGATGTGCCTTACCATCCCGTAAGCCTTTTTTCCATGATCGTAGAAAAAAACCCCTCCGCGATGATGTTGTTCAGAAGTTTTATGACAACCCTCCTGGACAAAACTGAAAAAATAATCCCTAGCCTGACACCCGAAAATCTGAAAGACGATTATCCATTCATGAAACCCATCAGACTATGATCATTGCCAGTAATGTTTCCAAACAATTCGGAAAACTCAAAGCCCTGGATAACGTCTCTGCCACCTGCGTGCGGGGCGAATGCATCGCCCTGATCGGTCCAAACGGCAGTGGTAAAACGACACTGATCAAAAGCATACTCGGCATGGTGGTACCCAATAGTGGCTTCATCACCTTCAATGGAAAAAATATTCTGCATGACTGGCTTTACCGGGAACATATCGGGTATATGCCCCAAATCGGAAAGTACCCTGAAAATATGACCATCCGACAGGTATTCACCATGATGAAAGATATCCGGCAAATAACAAATCCTGAAAAACTGGATGAAGAACTCATCTGTTCCTTTGGCCTGGATAAACTGCTGGACAAAAGAATGAGAACACTCTCTGGAGGAACCCGGCAAAAAGTGAGTGCGACGCTCGCCTTCCTGTTCAAACCGGACGTGCTCATACTGGATGAACCCACAGCGGGCCTCGACCCGATCGCTTCAGAAATATTAAAAGAGAAAATCATCAGGGAGAAACAAAAAGGGAAACTTATCCTGATCACTTCACATATATTAAGCGATCTGGACGATTTGATCACACAGGTTATTTATATGCAGGATGGCCAATTAATATTCCACAAATCTTTGATTGCGTTAAAAACGGACACCGGAGAAACAAAGTTGTCAAAAGCCATCGCTTCCGTCATGTTAAAGTCTTAAACCGATGAACAAGATTATCAAATATGTGATTGTAGATATTCTGAGGAATAAAATCGTATTGGCATATACCCTATTCCTGCTCGTCATTTCGGGGAGTGTGTTTAACCTGGATGATAATTCCTCTAAAGGATTATTGAGCCTGCTTAACCTGGTCCTGATCATCGTTCCGCTGGTCTCCATTATTTTTTCCACCATCTATATTTATAATAGTTCAGAGTTCATCGAGTTGCTGGTCAGTCAGCCTTTGAAAAGAAAAAAAATATGGATCAGCCTTTTTTTCGGACTGAGCGGGTCATTGTCCCTGGCTGTTTTAGCCGGTGTGGGTATCCCCATCCTGTTCTATGCACCAACCATCACCGGCATCGTGATGATTACGATGGCGGTGTTGCTGACGATCATCTTTGTTTCCATTGCCATGCTGGCTGCGGTACTCACGCGCGATAAAGCCAAGGGCATCGGCGTAGCCATTCTTTTATGGCTGTATTTTTCTTTACTCTTTGACGGACTGGCTTTGTTTATCCTTTTTCAATTTCAGGATTATCCAATGGAAAAGGCCATGGTCGTGATGAGCGGCCTGAACCCGATCGATCTGGGAAGAATACTCATCCTGCTTAAAATGGATATCTCTGCGCTGATGGGATATAGTGGCGCCATCTTCAGGGATTCATTTGGTACGAGTACCGGCTTTGTGATCGCGCTGCTGATCATGTTACTCTGGGTATTCATTCCCAACTGGCTGTCCTTAAGAAAATTCAGCCGGAAAGACCTCTAATGTATGTGTGAAGAAATAACGATACAATGAAAAAAGACATTGAAACGATAGATGATATCAAAACACTGATTGACCATTTTTACCAGCTGGTCATAGCAGACCCCGTAATCGGATATATTTTTACTGATTCCATAAAGGTTAATTGGGAAAAACATTTGCCGGTCATGTATTCATTTTGGGAGAATACATTGTTTTTTACCGGCGGCTATTCGGGTAATCCAATGACCATACATCAGCGAATCCATCAAATTATTCATTTGACTGTTGAACATTATGATCGATGGACAACACTGTTCTGTTCAAACGTAGATACTCACTTTGAAGGAGAAAAAGCCGAACTGGCCAAACAAAGAGCATTGAGCATTGCTACCATTATGAAAATAAAAATTCTACAGCTCAATTAACAAGTTGTTTTTATTCAGCTACAATTTTCCCCTGCATCGTTCCCCAGTGCCCGGGAAAACTGCAGATGAAATCATAAACACCAGCATTGGGAATGACAAACTCCACTGCATCCGATTCTCCGCCGGGAACCATTTTAGTATGTGCAATAATCAATGGAGCTACTGAAGCAGGCGTATATTGTTCCTCTTTGGCGGTACGGACAGCGTCCGCAAAATCAGCGATATCCGTGCCTTTAACAAGGATGACCACATTATGGGTCATCGATGTTGCGGTTTTCTTCGCCGTATTCAATAATTCCAGCCTGATTTTTTTTCCGCTCTTTACCCTGAACAATTCCTGATCAAAACGCATGTTGTCGCCGGCTTTTAACTGAATGGTATCAGAAAAATTCAATTTCTCAGCGCCCGGCACGGTCATCTCCACATTATCTTTAGCCGGCACGGTCCCTTTGTTTTCCTTTTGGTTGCTTTCGGCATTTTTGCAGGACGAGTTCAGCAGGACTATCGTGAATGCATATACGCAAATCGACTTCATTGTCTATTGGTTGATTACAGTTCCCTGATCTTGATATCCCTGAACGAGACGCCATTCGTCCAGTCCTGGACAGCGATATGACCTTTGGTTGCCGTTCCGAACTCAGGGTAATGGTTCAAGGGGCCTGCAGCCACTAACTTCTTCCACTCGTCACTTTTAAGATCTACCTGAATGGTTAACACACCATTTAACCAGAAACTGAGTTTTCCATTTTGCTGGAGAATCCTGGACTGGTTCCATTCACCGGATTTCGGAATGCTGTTGCTGTTATTGGGAATCACACCAAAAATGGAAGCAGCTTTATGGGATGCATCCTTCAGATAGTCCGCGTCCATGTTCCGATCGTCGAGCAACTGGTATTCAGGGCCGGTTGAAAATGTCGTCGCCAGGTCGGGCCGTTCCTGTACATTAATGAATACACCGCTATTTCCTGCCTTCGAAATTTTCCATTCAAACCTGAGATCAAAATTTTGATATTCTTTGTCCGTCACCAGATCTCCGTGTTTCACATTTTTCGCGTGCGGGTTGCAAACGAGGTTTCCGCTATCGGCGGACCAGGCAGAAGGAATTTCACCCCGGTTAAACAAGTGCCATCCCTGGGTAGACGTTCCATCAAAAAGAAGGGTCCAGCCTTCCTTTTTCTCAGAATCTGAAAGAACATTATGTTGCTCCGCTGGGCCTGAACAGGCACATATAAACGAGATCAGAATCACAGCGGAGGTTTTGACAATACTTAGTAAATTATTCATAACGGGCCGTGGTAGCATTTGATTTAATGCAATATTATTCAATAAACACGCAATTGCTGAATACTTATGGATTACATTTATTAGCCCTAATAACCTACTATTTAATTAGTTGTAAGATGGGTTCCCGCCCCCTAACTATGGGAAAGATGTCTAAGATTTTGTTAAACCGGTTTATTACTTTATTCAGTATTTTTACTAAAAGTTTACACATGAGAAAGAAGCTACATATATACACATGTTTGGTTGCCGCAATCCTATTTTCAATGACTGCGTTTTCTCAACCGCCACAAAACTCCCCGATCGTCACTATTTCTTATGGCAGGAATGCTGGTATCACAACTCAATTAAGATCAGGAATGAGCTCTGCATATAACGTGAGTAATCCGGGTGCTTCAGGTTTCATTAAGGATTTTGACCAGTATTCTTACCGCACCATTCTAAACAATGGCAATCTGAATGCATTTGGTATTAACTATAATGTTAAAGGAAGCCGCTTCCTGTTCGATGAATGGGTCAGAGGCATCGTTATTAAGAACTCCGGGGAAGAAATCAGCGGAAATATATACTTTTTCAATTTTGACAAGATCACCAATAACCTGCTTGTAACCATTGACAAACAACAGATCATTGAAGTGTATAAGGACTCTATTCAGTCATTCAGTTTTAAAGAAAAAGGAGAACTATATTCATTTGAAAAATTTCCGACTATTGAACGCTACCGATTCGTGAGGATCCTCATCAAGGATACCTACAAATACAGTTTGTATAAAAGTTTGCATACCAGGCTCGTGGGCGCTAATTTCGAGACAAACGGTTTAACAGAATCCGGGAATCCATATGATGAATATGTAGACTCACATAAATATTATATCGTTTACAAAGGCGAAGTACGTCCGGTTGAACTGAAATTCAGTTCTATCAAAAAAGCTTTGAAAGAAAACTCCTCTCAGGCCAAGGATTACTATGCCAACCATGTAATGGATGAAATTGATGAAGCCTACTTGTCTGCCATCGTGGAATACGTGAATCATTAAATTCCCAGTCTTCATAACGAAAAAATACAAAGGCCTTTTCGTTCTGTATGTTTTGCATGAAGCACAACCCATTGGCCTGCTCAAAAGCCAGGGAATATTGTTCAATAAATTTATTTATTAATTACTTTTGCCAAAAGAATACACGTGAAAAAGATCTTACATTTATGCACCTGCGCTGCTGCCGCATTAGTTTTTTCAAAGACTGCGTTCTCCCAACCGCCCCAAAATTCCAATCTCGTACCTGGCTCGATGCCTGGTACAACTCAATTAAGATCAGGAATAACCTCCACCTATAACGAGAGTATTCCAGCTTCCTCAGGTTTCATTAAAGATTTTGACCAGTATTCTTACCGCACCATTCTAAACAATGGTAATTTGAACGCATATGCTACAAACTATAATGTAAAAGGAAACCGCCTGCTGTTCGATGAATGGGTCAGAGGCATCGTTTTTAAGAACTCCGGGGAAGAAATCAGCGGAAATATATACTATTTCAATTTTGACAAGATCACCAATAACCTGCTTGTAACTATTGACAAACAGCAAATCATTGAGGTATATAAGGACTCTATCCAGTCATTCAGGTTTAAGGAAAAAGGAGAACTGTATGCATTTGAAAAATTTCCGGCCATTGAACGCTACCGTTTTGTGAGGATTCTCATCAAGGATGCTGACAAATACAGTTTATATAAAACCATGCATACCAAGTTCGTGGGTGCTAATTTCGAAACCAACGGTTTAACAGAAACCGGGAATCCCTATGATGAATATGTGGACTCACACAAATACTATATCGTTTACAAAGGCGAAGTACGCCCGGTTGAACTGAAATTCAGTTCCATTAAAAAAGCATTGAAAGAAAACACTTCGCTGGCCAAGGAATATTATGCCAACCACGTGATGGATGAAATAGATGAAGCCTATTTATCCGGCATCGTGGAATACGTAAACCATTAATTCCCTTATTTCTTCTGCTCTAATTTTTGCAGTTTTTGCCTGGTATCGGCGTTTTCATGAACCGCCAGTGCTTTCCTGAAATAGTCTATGGCTTTTTCCTTATCACCTGTGGCCACATAGAAGTCACCCATACTGTCGTATACATTTCCGCTTTTTGGGTAGTTTTTAATATTCATTTCGAAAAAGGCAAAAGCTTTTTCGTTTTGTTTGTTTTGCATGAATCCATAACCCAGGTTGTTAATAAAGGATTCAGGCGGTAACACCGTGTATCCCATCTCCCTGGAGATGCCATGGTAATGATCGGTAATGGAACCGACGGACTGGGCCGCGCTAAAACTGCTGTCGAATAGTTTATTGATATCCTTATAATCATAGTAATTGAAAATAAACCGCAGTCCGTCATACTCGCTGATCAGCGGTACCGACCCATGGTTGTCGTTATTGTAATATTTATATTCCCAGCGAAGTCCGTTTCCATTGGCTTTTCTCAACGCATCAGCGAATAACAGAATGGAACGAATGTGGATTGTATTTTTACCGGTGTCGCTTCTGACCATCGCAGTATCCATTCCCGGAGCCATGGTATTGGCCACGCCGAGAAACATGGCCTTTCCGTTGAACCTGTTCCCGGTCAGGATAGATCCGGAGGCTTTTAACAGCAATTGATTATCCCACCACATACTGGGATCGATGGCCAGGTAGGCATTGAACATCTGCGGATGATGGATGAGGGTGTTGACAACCGTTAGTCCGCCGAGTGAATGCCCGATAAAGATCTTATATGGTGCAGTGGGATATAAGGAATCCACATAGGGCATAAGTTCATGTTCGATGAAAGAAGCAAAAGCTTCGCCCCCGCCAGAGGTATTCTCGCCCGCATGGGTCGGTGTCAGATCCCTTTGCCTGTCAGTATTCGGAATCCCGACCACAATCATATCGGGAAGGACGGTATTTCCATTTACCTCACTCAATTGCTGAACCAAACCAACGACCGACATAAAATGGCCATCCCCGTCCAGCAAATACAACACAGGATATCTTTGCTGATTGAATATGTTATCTCCCGCACTATGAGGCACATGTATCCAGATTCTCCTGTTCTCCTTCAGTATTTTTGAATAGATGACATCCTTTTTGCCGATAACAATATTATCGTTATCGCTTTGAGAACATCCTTCCAGGTAAAAAAAGATAAGCAAGACCGTTAGAAATTTCATTGTATTTCGATTGTAGTGGAATTTAATTGAAAAAACAATGATGGACAAGTCCTTTAGGGATCTGCGGTCAGAATAACCCTGGCCTCACCCTATATGAGGGATGCCCTATTCCAAAAAAATTGCAACCCTTTTTACTTATCTCCGTATATATATGGGATCAATCAAAATTGTACCGCCGGTCGCTAATAAATTTTTGAATCTGTTACCCTCAGCCCGTTATTCCCGACTCATGTAGTGGATAGTTCCGACTTCG
>JBGPBW010000211.1:0-8401 GCA_041481385.1 Puia sp. | reverse complement strand
TGCTTGCATTGGCAAAAGCCGGCGGAGTTGGAACCCATAAGCCCGGACCCACTGGAGGAGTATAAGCATCACTGGCATGCAGGTTTCCATCTGTTTGGGCCCACTCAAAAACTTTTTGTGCCACCGCTTTTCCGAAGTCAATTGAACGAGTGATGGTTTCTGCATCTGCTTCACCCTGGAATTGAATGTTCAACGCATTTTCCAGCGAATCAATAGCAGCTTTGTTATCATCGCTGGTAGCAGGGAAAATATTCTTATTGATATAAGCTAATGCAGCATTGGCGGAACTTGGCCAATGATATGCCAAACCATGACCTGTTTGAGGCAGACCGGACAAATCGCTTAATTGTCCATCAAAGGATTGGTAACCCGGCATACCCGGTACAACCGCTTCATACAAAACGATGCCACTATAAGCATAAGGACGAACAAATGCTACGGCAGGTATCCCTGAAGCCGTTCTCATTAAACGCATCTGCATGTCCATCCACTTAACAGCCACATCCGATGTAAAAGTGTTCGTTTGTTTTAAATGACCAAACACCGGATTTGAGTCTTTCTGGCAACCTGTTAAGAAAAAAATACTTATACTAATTACCAGTATCCAGTAGTAAGTAAGTTGTTTTTTAATTTTTTGTTTCATGATTATTGAGTTTATTATGAGTGATTAAGAATTAAAAAGTTATCGGCTGAATTCATAACATTTCCATCTTTACCATTCAGACAAAGAACGAGCTATTTGTAAGTGCTGGCAACAGTGTAAACAGGTTGAATGGACCGTCAATTGTAATGAACGTGAGATTTTCCAACGCATTTAGGGGGTATGGTTTCTCAAATCCATTGGTTTATCTTTATTGGATGAAAAGAAATTCACTTTTTGAAATTAATAATCCAATTTTCTTTTCATACATAAAAAATATATTTTTTTTCACCTTTCTCTTTCCTGTGATAATATACTCCTGCAGGAAACTGCACCAACCAAACTATTTCGATCCGGGTGTACCAGGAGTGGTAAAAGCAAAAGGATATATTGTTCCAAAAGAAAGCACGCGCCTACCCCGGGTAGTGCCGGTTGGTGAAGTGAAAAGCATACGGGCTGGTAAACCTAAAGTAACGCAAATCATTTTTCGCGAACACCCTGCAGGAATTCCTAAAATTGTTTTAGCCGGTATCCCACGAATATTCACTCCGGGAAAGGACAGCTTTAAACTTCCAGTTATAATTGCCGCCAGGGGAATATCTGTGACAGCGGGAATGCCCGAAGTGGTGATCGTCAAAGATGCTTCAATAAAAGACTTAGATCCTGAAAGTTTCAGCTCATTTAAAATATTGCAGGGCTTAAAGCATAATGTTATCCGCAGCATGATACAGGACAGAACAGGGAATCTATGGATTGGCACCTTTGGCGGAGGAGTATGTAAATATGATGGAAATTATTTTACACAATATACAAATGTTCAGGGACTGAGTAACGATGCCGTTTGGAGCATGCTTGAAGATGATGCAGGAAATCTTTGGTTCGGCACTTATGTAGGCGGGCTCAATAAATTTGACGGAAAAACATTTACGCATTATTCGACCACAGAAGGACTAATCAATAATAATGTTTACAGCATATTGAAAGACAAATCAGGAAATCTCTGGTTCGGCACGGACGGCGGCATTTCAAAATACGATGGAAAATCTTTTACCAATTACACTACTGCACAGGGCTTAAGTAATAATTTAATCCGTTGTACATTGGAAGACAAAGCAGGGAATCTTTGGTTCGGCACCAAGGGCGGAGGAGTCAGTAAATTTAATGGGAAATCTTTTATGAATTATACAACTGCTCACGGCTTGGGCAATAATGTTGTTAATTGCATATTAGAAGACAAATCCGGAATGCTTTGGTTTGGAACAAATGGCGGTGTTACAAAATACGATGGAAAATCCTTTTTTAATTATACAACTGCGCAGGGCCTGAGCAATAATGTCATTTTAAGCATTCTGGAGGATAAAACCGGGAATCTCTGGCTAGGAACACGAGGCAGTGGAGTTTGTAAATACAATGGAAAATCTTTTACGAAATACACTATAACCGAAGGTTTAAGCAATGATATAATTAATTGCATTATAAAAGACAGAACAGAAAATCTTTGGCTGGGTACGGAAGGCGGTGGCTTGTGTAAGTACCAGGGAACATCCTTTACACATTACACCACTACCCAGGGATTAGCCAATAATATTGTGATGAGCATATTAGAAGACAAAAGCGGAAATCTCTGGTTCGGAACATGGGGAGGTGGCGTAAGTAAATTCGATGGAAAATCTTTCTGTAATTATAACACTTCACAAGGCTTAGGCAATAATACTGTATTCAGCATCCTGGAGGACAAATCCGGTAATCTTTGGTTTGGAACCCAAGACGGAGGTCTAACTAAATTTGATGGAAAATTCTTTACGAACTATAATGCTTCCGAAGGACTCGGCAGTCAAGGTGTGTGGTGCATGGTAGAAGATAAAGAAGGAAATCTTTGGTTCGGCAATTATGGTTTAGGTATTGTTAAATACGATGGAAAATCTTTTACCCATTTCACCAGGGTCCAGGGCTTGAGCAATGATATGGTTACTACCCTGATGATAGATAAAGCCGGAAGTATTTGGTGTTGCACTTGGGGTGGAGGAGTCAACAAATATGACGGCAACTCCTTTACCCATTTTACAATTGCCGAAGGACTCTCTAACAATCAAATACAGGCAATTTTTGAGGATGGGAACGGTAATATTTGGATCGGTACAGGTGGCGCAGGAGTGGACAAATACGACGGTAATACGTTTACAAATTATAACACCAATCAGGGTTTGAGCAATAATAATCTTACAAGCCTTATGGAAGATAAAAAGGGAAATCTCTGGTTTGGCACCCGCGGTGGTTTGAATAAAATGGTAAAGCAAAAAGATAATATTCCTTCGAAAGATTCTGTTGAATTAAAATCAAATAGCAGGGTGCCGTTATTTAAAAATTATTTAACTGCCGATGGATTTTTAGGGTTGAATTGTTATCAACATTCAATTCTGGAAGATCGTCATGGTATTATCTGGATAGGAACTGGGGACCGGTTAACATGTTACCATCCAGAAGGAGAAATACCGGATACCATTCCGCCCAATATTCAATTGATCAATGTAGCACTCTTTAACGAAAATATCAATTGGGCAATCTTATCAGAAAAAAAAGATACGTCACTGATTCTAAGTAACGGGGTGGCGGTCAGTGATTACAAATTTAATAGTTTATCCAAATGGTACAACGTGCCTGAAAATTTAAGCCTGGGATATAATAATAATTACCTGACGTTTAAATTTATTGGTATCACATTAAAAAGCTCGTACAATGTAAAGTATCAATTTAAAATGGAAGGGCTAGATAAAAACTGGAGCGCAATTACTGATCGAAATGAAGCACCCTATGGCAACTTGCCGAACGGCGATTACACTTTCAAAGTAAAAGCCATGAACAGCGAAGGTTACTGGAGCAAAGAATTAAATTATTCATTTGTCATTACACCTCCATGGTGGAGAACAATTTGGTTTTACTCAGTCGAACTTGTTTTCGTTATATTGGTTCTGTACAGCCTTTACCGCTATCGGATGAATCAAATAATACGATTACAGACCATTCGTAATAAAATAGCACACGATTTGCACGACGATATTGGCAGTACCCTCAACAGCATATCCATTTATAGCCAGATTGCTCAACAGGACCCGGAAAAAAAACAAGAAGCGCTTGAAATGATTGGTGACAGCTCAAGAAAAGTAATTGATGCAATGAGTGATATTGTTTGGGCCGTCAACCCTGACAATGATTCTTTTGAGGACATTATTCTGCGCATGCGTTCACTTGCATTTAATTTATTGCGGGCAAAAAATATTGAGTTTACCTTTCGTGCAAGTGAAAGCCTTAACGACATAAAACTCTCAATGGAAAAACGACGAAATCTTTATCTCATCTTCAAAGAATCTCTAAACAACCTGGTAAAGTATTCTGAAGCTACGCTTGTTTCTATACATTTATTCTCTGAAGATTCGCTCGTGAAATTAATAATACGGGATAATGGAAAAGGATTTGATCCATTGCTGCCCGCCAACGGCAATGGATTGAACAATATGAAGATCAGAGCAAAAGAGATGAAAGCGCAAATCAAGATTGATTCGGCTATAGGGGAAGGAACAAGTACGGAATTATTTTTAAAATTATGAGCATAAGAGTCGCCATATATGAAGACAACCGCAACTTACGCGAAGGCCTGTATCAACTTATCGATGGAACTGATGGCTTTCAATGTGTTGGCGCTTTTGCAAATTGTGACCGGATATTGAAACAAATAGAAGAAACAAAACCAGACGTGGTTTTAATGGATATTGAATTACCTGGTATTTCCGGAATTGAGGCTGTAAAAATTTTGAAAGAAAAATATCCAGCGGTAAAGGTATTGATGGAAACTATTTTTGAGGATAACAATAAAATTTTCGATTCAATTTGTAATGGTGCTGAAGGATATATTCTGAAAAATACCCCACCAGCACTTATTCTTTCATCTATAAAAGAAATTTATGATGGTGGCGCTCCTATGACACCCAGTGTGGCTAGTAAAGTGTTAAAGATGTTCAAGAATAATTCTTTCTCTTCTTTAAAAGAAACTACCAATTTAACCGAAAGGGAAAGTGAAATTTTGAAAGCATTGGTAGAAGGTATGAGCTACAAAATGATTTCCGTCACCTGTTTTATTAGCGTAGATACAGTAAGTGGCCATATCAAAAACATTTACAAAAAATTGCAGGTGCACTCAAAATCTGAAGCAGTGGTTAAAGCGATAAAAGGGAAGATAATTTAAAACTCATAACTCAACTAACACCTTTCCAGCTATCATTCTCCGTTCCGGACAGATCGGGTAATAACGTTCGAAGCCTAAAAAATACAAGTTGATTATATCATAGCCCAAACTTTTCATGCACAAAAAGGGAGCGATATACGTTAAGAAAAAATCATAGCAAACCCTTACCCATTTTACTTTTCAGGAGATGTTAACACAATGTGACTTAATTTTTAAGTGGCAATCCTATATGATTTGTAGTATTGTACAGTTCGTTATCATACTCGTTACGGTTGGCGCCAGCGTTTTCTTCTGGCGCTATTAAAAGGGAACCGGGTGCAAATCCCGGGCTGACGGGCAACTGTAAGTAACAAGAAAGCTTTTTTTAAACTCACTCCATTGTGGCGCCTTGGCGTCACGAGAAGGAAGAAAGAAGTGGTTACAAGCCAGGAGACCTGCCGATAACAGTATATATATGGAACCTTCCCGAATAAGGTGCCGCATAGAAGACTATATATTCCCAGGAGAATTGTAATCCCTTCTTCGCAGCCTGATTTATTAACTTTTAAAACTACTGCTATGCCAGAGGATGAAATATTGCTTAGAGAAAACAAAGATCGCTTCGTAATCCTACCCATCAACTACCCAAGGATATGGGAAATGTATAAAAAGCATGAAGCCAGTTTTTGGACCGCCGAGGAAATCGATCTGAGTGGTGATATGAAGGATTGGGCGATGTTAAACGATGGAGAGCGTCATTTCATAAGCCATGTACTTGCTTTTTTTGCGGCAAGTGACGGTATAGTAAATGAAAACCTGGCCGTCAATTTCATGAGTGAGACCCAACTACCAGAAGCCCGGTGTTTTTATGGGTTCCAGATAATGATGGAAAATATACATGCTGAGACTTATGCGTTACTGATTGACAGTTATATTAAGGATCCTAACGAAAAAAACCGGCTCTTTCATGCAATTGAAACCGTTCCTGCAGTTAAGAAAAAAGCAGAATGGGCTCTCCGATGGATTCAGAATGGCACATTCGCCGAACGATTGGTTGCATTTGCAGCGGTTGAAGGTATATTTTTCAGTGGAAGTTTCTGCTCCATTTTCTGGTTGAAGAAAAGAGGCCTGATGCCGGGACTCACATTCAGTAATGAACTCATCAGCCGTGACGAGGGAATGCACTGCGAATTTGCCTGCCTGTTATATGGAATGCTCTCAAACAGGCTTTGTCATGAAGCGGTGAAGGCCATCATCAGTGATGCGGTGGAAATAGAAAAGGAATTTATTTCCGATGCGCTGCCTGTTAAGCTTATCGGAATGAATGCCGACCTTATGAAACAATACATTGAATTTGTTGCAGACCGATGGATGAATGAACTGGGCTATCCTAAAATATACAACAATTCAAATCCATTTGATTTCATGGAAATGATTTCCCTGCAGGGTAAAACCAATTTCTTTGAAAAAAGAGTTGGGGACTATCAAAAAGCAGGTCTGTTGTCCACTAAAGAAGCTCAGAGTTTTTCTTTAGAAGAAGATTTTTAATTCATAAACTAATGTCATGTTTGTCATAAAAAGGGATGGTAAAAAAGAATCGGTAAAATTCGATAAGGTAACGGCCCGCATTCAGAAACTCTCCTACGGACTTAGTCCAATCGTTGATATCTATGAAGTGGCAAAAAAAGCCATAGAAGGCATATATGATCTCGTACCTACGACGGAACTCGATAACCTGGCGGCAGAAACGGCTGCTTCTTTAACCACTAAACATCCCGATTATGCCCTACTCGCTTCGCGTATTGCGGTGAGTAACCTGCATAAGAATACCACAAAAAGCTTTTCACAAACCATGCGGAATCTGCATAGTTATGTGCATCCGATGACTGGCAGAAAAATGCCATTGATCGCAGAAGATGTAATGCAGATAATTAACGAACATGCAGATTTGCTCGACAGCACGATTATTTATGATCGGGATTATGGTTTTGATTTCTTTGGATTTAAGACACTCGAGAAGTCATATTTGCTTAAAATAAATGGCAAAATCGCTGAACGTCCCCAGCATATGTATATGCGTGTTGCCGTAGGTATTCATAAAAATGATTTGGAAAGCGCCATCAAAACATACCACCTGATGAGTGAGCGCTGGTTCACACATGCTACTCCCACATTATTTAATGCCGGAACGCCTAAGCCTCAAATGTCCTCCTGTTTTCTGCTTACTATGAAAGAGGATAGCATCGATGGAATCTACGATACACTGAAACAAACAGCTAAAATTTCACAAAGCGCCGGTGGAATTGGTCTTGCTATTCACAACATCCGTGCAACAGGAAGTTATATCGGCGGAACCAATGGCAGCAGCAATGGAATCATACCTATGTTACGTGTTTTTAATGACACAGCAAGGTATGTCGATCAGGGAGGTGGCAAACGTAAGGGAGCTTTTGCTATTTACCTCGAACCCTGGCATGCGGATGTTTTTGATTTTCTCGAACTCAGAAAAAATCACGGTAAAGAAGAATTAAAAGCACGCGATTTATTTTATGCGCTTTGGATGCCCGATCTGTTTATGAAAAGAGTTGAAACGGATGGTGACTGGAGTTTATTTTGTCCCAATGAAGCTCCCGGTCTGCAGGATTGTTTTGGAGAAGCTTTTGAGACGCTTTATACGAAGTACGAAGCAGAAGGAAGGGCCAGGAGAAAAGTAAGGGCCCAGGAACTCTGGTTTGCTGTTCTGGAAGCACAAATAGAAACGGGCACCCCGTATCTTCTGTATAAAGACGCTGCAAACAGTAAAAGCAACCAGCAGAATCTGGGAACCATTAAAAGCAGTAATCTGTGTACTGAAATTCTGGAATACACATCACCCGAGGAAGTGGCGGTTTGTAACCTGGCGTCCATTGCACTGCCGAGGTTTGTTACCAACGGAACCTTCGATCATCAGAAATTATTTGAAGTTACAGTCGAAGTGACAAGAAATCTGAACAAGGTCATTGATGGCAATTATTATCCAATTGAAGAAGCAAGGAACTCAAATATGAAACACCGGCCAATAGGAATCGGTGTGCAGGGTCTTGCAGATACTTTCATTATACTCAGACTGCCATTCGATAGCGATCTCGCTAAAATGCTCAACAAGAATATTTTCGAGACCATCTACTTTGGTGCGATGACCACCAGTATGGAACTGTCGAAGGAACAGGGTGCATATGAAAGTTTTGCAGGTTCACCGGTATCGAAAGGGATTTTTCAATTTGATATGTGGGGGGTTGAACCAAGTAACCGCTGGGACTGGAATTCATTGAAAAAAGATGTAAAAAAATACGGAGTAAGGAATTCCTTGTTACTCGCGCCCATGCCCACTGCATCTACATCACAGATTTTCGGCAATAATGAATGTTTTGAACCATATACCAGTAATATTTATTCAAGACGTGTGCTGAGTGGTGAGTTTGTAATCGTTAATAAACATCTTTTAAAAGATTTGGTACAAATGGGTTTGTGGAATAACGACATGAAAAATAAAATCATACTAG
>JBGPBW010000210.1:0-8525 GCA_041481385.1 Puia sp. | reverse complement strand
TATTCCTTCTAATAAATATTTCTTTGGAAGTTATGGTTTGTCTGCAGGTATCAACGGGGTAAAAACTCTGGGCAACAAGGAGTGGAGGTATCTGGGAGTCGAAATCACCATGCAAAAAGAATTCGGCTACTATTACCCTTTCAGACAAAACCTGGTGGACAGTGCTGCGAATATCGTCTTTAAAAATAATTTTACGGGGACTATTGGAATATATACCGACGCCCTCTGGAGTAACAGATATCATACCCAATATGGATTAAAGTTCGCATTAAATATGTTGCTTAATTCCCGGAGCGACTATAATATTCAAGATTCCTATAGCATTTTTCCTGTGGCCTATTTTTCGATGACTTTTCACACAACGGTTAAACAATTCACCGGATTTATGCAGGGGAATTTTGGAACGAAGGCCGCCAGTTTTCAAATAGGGACAAATTTTCGTTTCGGCAGGTGAGATTGTGATCCGATAAACTAAACAACAACATTTAGCCTGGTTTTTTGTCCCCAATCACAAATAAATGCAATCTTTATTAAGAATTTAACTCCGCTCAAATGACTTACCGTCCGAATAAAACAACCGGCAACTTTTTTTCTGTTTTTATTATCATTCTTGGAGCCGTCATAGTAAAAAAAGCCAATCCACACAACGTTTCAATAGAGGGTCTTGAACACCAGCCACCTGCCTTTTTGGGGGTCGGCCTGATCGTTGTCGGAATTTTTGGTCTTATTCTAACCTGGTCAAGATCCAAAAGGAATTATAAATAATCCATCAGTTTACCGCCGCATCCGCCGTTTTCTTTAAAAAATCGACCCATCCCTAACCGGTGAACTTCCATGAGACCCGGACTTCTACATTTATGTCACACTTCCCGGGCTGTGCCCCGGCGAAATTCCCACACTTTTAGGAAGTTTACGTGTACTTTTTACCATTGACAATCGAAGTCAGATTTTTTATTTTTAGCAACCACACACAGATTACATTCACACACATAAGATTACTCCACATGCACAAGATTAAATTCAAATACAAAAACGCCACACATGAGGCTATCGCCAGAGCATTTACTGAGAAGAGGCATAGGTGGTATTTAATAAATCTCCACGACTGTCCAAACTTTGTGGTTGTACCGGCAGAAGAGCATCCGGCCAATAGTAAATTCGTCTGGCTTCAGGAGAATATTCCGGGAGAGACGGTCCATCCAAAAGAGTTTATTCAGGCAGTCGGCTCAGGATTGGAGGCAGCGGGGCTGGTTTCTTAAAGGAAGCTCCTGGGTGCACGCATGGATCTTTTTAGGAACCAGAAAAAACATGATATTACCTCAGTTCCCTCCTTATATATTATTCCAATTTTATTGAGCCGAAGAATCGACTTGAAAGATTCCAAATACATTATTATCCTGATCCATAAAATATCCCTGCCAGCATCTGCCGGGAACCGCAAATTTGGGAAGGGCAACATGTCCCCCACTTTTGATTATCAGATCAGAAGTCTTGTCGAAGTTCGCGACTTCGATTGAACAAGTATAAGCGTTGGTACCATATTCTGTCGGCGGAATATTCACCGGTCGCTTCAGCAGGCCGCCATTGATCCCCCCATTTTCAATCCGATAATATTCAATCGGAAACGAGTTCTCTTTGATGAATATCCAGTCAAATACCGTTTCATAAAAAATAATTTCCCGATTTGGCCGAGATGATTGTATTTCGAAGTAGCCAATGGTATTCATGATGTAATGATTTAAAAATTAAAAATAATTTAATGAATTTCCGCCAAATAGACGTCTCCGGACATGCTCTTTTTTTAATTATTGGAAAGTCAGTTACATTTAGTTTTTATACGCCCTCATCAAATGTAAAACAGAAAGTATGCAGCAGGTTACAGAGTTTTTCAAAAAACTTTTCGCTTCAGATGAATGGCCGCCCAGATGGCATTGTGGAAACTGGACTTCTTTTCATGGCTGGCTATATATCCTGAGCGATCTTACCATATGGATAGCTTATTTTCTGATCCCACTCATTATTTTAAATTATCTCGGGAAGAAAAAGAACGGAGTTAAATTTCAAAAAGTCTACCTGCTGTTCGCCGCGTTTATTTTGCTTTGTGGAATGACGCATTTTCTGGACGCCATGATGTTCTGGCTCCCGATGTACCGCCTGAATGCACTGGTCCGTTTCGTTACGGGTGTCATCAGTATGCTTACTGTCTATTATCTGTTTAAAATTCTCCCCCAGGCGTTTCGTCAGAAATCGAATGTGGAACTCGAGCGCGAAGTGGTGCGTCGCATGCAGGCCGAACAAAGTCTGGCTGAGGCCAATGCCAGTCTTATTTCATTTGCTTATATCGCATCCCATGATCTTCAGGAGCCGCTTCGAAAAATACGGGTATTCAGTTCCCAGGTGCAGGACGGATATTCAAATATCATGGATAAACATGGTAACGAACTGGTTGAAAAAATAATTAAGTCGGCCTCCAGAATGCAGGCGATGACAACCGACATTCTTAATCTGTCTGCCTATACTGACAGAATCAATATGAGCATGATCAGTGTTACCGAGGCTGCAAGAATAGCTATAGTAGATCTCGAATCAAAAATCGCTGAATCCGGTGCCCGGATTACGGTCGGCTCAATTCCGAACGTCTATGGAAACCTCTCCTATCTCTCTCATCTGTTTTTAAACATGATCAGTAATTCAATTAAATTTTCTAACAAGCAACCCGTCATCAATATCTGGGGTGAGACTCATGATGGCATGGTGAGCGTTTATATCGAAGACAACGGAATTGGAATTGAAGAAGAAGGCCATCAGAAAATATTTCATGCCTTTCAGAAGATGCATAGTAAAAATGAATACGAAGGTTCCGGGCTCGGCCTGGCTATATGCAAGCGAATTGTAGATATTCATCACGGCCACCTGTCTGTTTCCAGCGTCGTTGGCGGAGGTTCCACTTTTATAGTCGAACTACCCACTCAGCCTGTTGAGTTTTTATCTTAACCAAAGCCAATGTCAGCGGTTCGGGCCTCATACATAAGTTCAAACAATCTCTTTGACATAATTTGAAAAAATGTCAATGGCTTCAAACAATTCAAATCCGATACCCTGTGCAAGTTGTTTTAGTTCGGTCATACTATGTGTCAGAAATATGGAAATCGTTTTTTTTATTGGATCAGCTGACCACCAGCCACCATATGCACCCGGCCAGCCAACAGAACCAATGGAACCCGCACAGGGCATGGATCCATTGCTTTCCTTCAATGCCACGGCGGCCCCAAGGCCAAAGCCATAATATTCCCTGAACATTGCCGAACCCAATAATGATGAATGTTCTCTTTGATAATCGGTCAGTTGATTGGAACACATGAAGTGAATCGTTTCCGGCTTTAAAATTTGTATACCATCTGAACTTCCGTTTTCCACAAAAAGTTTTGCAAATTGTAAATAGTTGCCGATGGTTGACCAGAGTCCCCCACTACCTGCTTCAAATTCTAAATCGGGGGGGCGTTCTTTGAAAGCCATTTTTAGCGGGACGGTTTCCAGGGTTACTAAATTTCCAGATTCGTCATAACCAAAATTTGATGCACACCTGTTTCTTTTACTAGTTGGAACATCAAAAAAGGTATCTGCCATTTCTAATGGACTGAATATTTTTTCTTCCATTACTTTGCCCAGTGATTTTTCTTCTATGGTCGAAATGATCATACCCAGCAGATCAGTTGATTTCCCATAATTGAATAGCTCACCCGGCTGACTTACCAAAGGCAAACCCGCCAATCCATCTATCCATTGTTCGTTGGTAAGTTCTGAATCAATGTCGGCTCCTAAAGCTTTAATGTAATCATCTTTAAGTTTTCCAGTCTGAAAATCACTATAAGTAAAACCAGCTCTATGAGTTAGTAAATCAAGTACGGTAATGAGCCGGTTTGCATCTTCGTATTCCCCAGCCCGATTTTTCAGGACTTTCATATTCCTGAATTGGGGGAACCATTTCGTTATCGGATCGTCGAGATTGAATTTCTTTTCTTCCCATAACATCATGGCGAGTACTGAAGTAATGGGTTTTGTCATGGAAGCAATTCTGAAAAGGGTATCCATGGTCATTGGTTCATGGGTCTCCAAATTCCTGTATCCCTGAATCTCCTGATATATAACCTGACCCTCTTTCCAAATCATACAGCAAACGCCACCCAACTTTTTATTATCTATAAATTTTTTAAACATTCTCGTCGTAAATAAAGGGATCTAAAACATTTGTGAATGTTGTGTAAAAACCTTCCTTGCTTAAATAAATAAAAACCTGAATGCCCTCATTAAGTGCAAATATTGAAAATCCATTTGATTCTAACAACCTTCGGGAGGCGCATTCGTCATTGCAGTAGTAATTGATACAGCCCAATTTATGGGAATTGCATATCGATTATAACCGCATTATCCATAATTCTACTTCTTCTTCAAATGTAATTGCCGCTTAATTATACCGGGTTATGATAATAATAGGTGGTCGCGGATTGGGGTTTTTGCTGATCAGGTTCCCCATTAGAATATTATTAAGCTTTGACTGAATGGTGCTGAGAAGGCCTGCCCCGATTTGTGATTTACTGTTATAATACATCAATTGAACGGGGATATGTTGCAACGCATTATTACTCGCATCATTCAAAGTATAATACATGTCTGTATTAACTGTTTGCCCATTGAAAGGAGGCAAGGGGCCAAATGCACCGCCATTAAGCGTTTGCTTCAGATCAATAATACCGGAACCATTATTGACGGAAACTTTTTTGTTGTAGGCTGATTTGGTAATATCAAATTTGCTTCCCGAAGCGGGAGTTACCAAATTCGGATTGGCATTGAAATAAGGCTTTGCTGTTGTCTGGTTATTGGCCAATACATATACGCTATCCATATAGGATGCGCCGGCAATAATTAAATATTGCATACAGGTATCCACGGAACCTTGTTTCACAAATCCAATAGCATATTTTAATCCGGTTTCACTTTTTGTAACGTTTATGGCTCCAGTCCCCGAATCAATAACCATCCCCTGAGGCCATGAAAAATATCTGCCAATACCGGGATTGTTAATCGGTGTAATGATATAATCCTGTGTGGTCGCCGGTTGTGGAAATATGATGGTGTCGCCATAGTCCGGCGAAAAATTACAGGTAACAAATGTCTGAGGAAACGGAACCTGATGCGAAGTATCTGACAGGTTCGTAAGAACGGAATCTGATTCGTTGGGAGACGTTAATGGTAACGTTGGTGCGGTAACGGATTTACGGCAGGCCAGGTGGACGCAAACCAAAAAGAATACCGGGAGCCAGCCGGATCTCAACTTAGTTTTCATGGGTGTGGGTTAAGTAAACAAAATACGGATTTTCCCGGGAGCTTACAAGCTTTTACCGTGTTTTCCGCAGTTCCATAAACCTATGATTTACAATATGTTAAATCGGAAAGTTTAATACAATTTCTTCTTTAAGAGGTGCCAGCCGATAATGATCAGGAAAATGGTAAATGAAATATAAATGCTTACACAGGTCGGGGGACTAATAAGAGTAGGTGACATAATCTCCATTCGGAGCTGCACCGGATGTTACTTTTCCGTTACTTCCGGTTACCCAATTGATGCCATTATTGTTAGAAAGATTTTTGGATATGAAATCATCGATTCCTTCAATCAGTAAAAATGCACCCAGATTATTGGAAAGATCTGTACTATACAATGGATTCTGAGCAGTAGAATAAGTCATTGTACCTCTGAATTGATTTGTCCAGCCACCATTTCCGTCACTATAGTTTGTAGAATAATAATTGACATTTCCATTACTGGTTATGATGGTATCCCGAAAAAATGGCGCGCCATTCCAAAAAGAATTGCACAAGGTGGTTGCCCCCAAATAGGTGTAATATTTGGTAACGGGATTCGGATTCTGACCCGGAAGAGCCATTAATCCGGAATCTTTTATTAACTGCTTCTGGCTGTTATAATACAATAGGTGAGTCTCAACATAAGACTGGGCTCCCTGATAACCTTTTTTGTAGTCTAACCGGTAACCCCTGGGAAGATAAGTTACCGGATCCAGATCCAAAAGATAAGTCCCGGAATCCACTTCAACATCTGGCGCAATCACATCTAAAGTATCGTTTTGCCGAACATATATTCTCACCAGGTGCTGGCTGGAATCAAAACTGAAATTTCGGTATGAGATCAGATGATACATTGAATAGTAACGTGTGATAGCCTGGGGGAGGACTGTTTTGTCGGGAATTACAGGATTATTTGACTTTGAACAACCAAAAAAAATAACTGCGGTTAAAATAAAAAAGTTGTTATTTTTCATCTGGTGGTTTTAAGCTTAAAATAAAGTTATTGATTTCCTTCAGATATTCATGCAACCGACCAATCTAAGTAAAAACACTTAGGCGAATAATTAATTTGATGAAGCAAAAGATCTTGTTCATTAAGCTAAATCTTTTGTAGTATTATGCGTCTGTATTATTTCCAATTTTTACCCTAAACCATTTTTCAAATGGATAACACTGTTATACTCCGGTGGGCCATCATCGGAGGAGTCATTTTGATTTGTTTAATTCTCTATCGTTTCATTTTGCGTATTTTTTTTGGAGTCGTGATTGTACCGCAGGACAAGATCGGACTGGTCACCAAAAAATTTGTATTGGTTGGCAAACAGGAGTTACCCGAGGGGCGCATCATTGCTACCGAAGGTGAAGCGGGTTACCAGGCGCAGACTCTTGCTCCCGGCGTTTACTTCTGGAAATGGATCTGGCAATATACCGTAACCTTCGAATCCTTCACGGTGATCCCTACAGGAAAACTCGGTCTCGTACTTGCTAAAGACGGCGCCGAACTGGAAATTGGTTCCATCCTCGGCCGCAAAGTAAATAGCGATTCATTTCAGGATGCTGTAGCCTTTCTAAAAAACGGAGGCCGTAAAGGGCGCCAGACAGCTATCATTTCACCAGGTTCTTATCGTATTAATACCTTTTTATTTGAATTGGAAATGACGGATATGATTACGATACCGGATAATGCGGTGGGTGTCGTGACAACCATGGAAGGAAATCCCCTGGGAGAGGGTCAGATCGCCGGTAAGATCGTTGACGGACATAACAAATTTCAGGATGTGGATTTATTTCTGGCTAATGGTGGATTCAAGGGATTACAGGAACAGGTGATCCTGGCAGGTTCTTATTTTCTAAATCCCTGGTTTGGCAAAGTGGATATGGTGAACATGACAGAGATTCCGATTGGCCATGTGGGCGTTGTTATTTCCTATGTGGGTCCTGAAGGCGTCGATATCAGTGGTGCAGAATTCAAACATGGGAATATCGTGGCGAAAGGAAATAAAGGTGTATGGGCCGAACCATTGGGTCCGGGCAAGTATCCCATTAACCCATTTATCATGAAAGTGGAATTGGTTCCGACCACCAACCTGGTGCTGAATTGGGCCAATGCCAGAAGCGAATCCCATCAATTGGATAAAAATTTGTCGACGATCACGGTGAGAAGTAAGGATGGATTTCCTTTCAATCTCGATGTTGCTCAAATTATTCACATCCCGACGACTGAAGCGCCAAAAGTGATCGGTCGTTTTGGAAACATGATCAACCTGGTGAGCCAGGTGCTGGAGCCCACCATTGGAAACTATTTCAGGAACTCTGCGCAGGACAGCGATGTGATCGCCTTCCTGGGTACCCGTAAAGAAAGACAAGACTCGGCCCGTGAACATATCGGCAAAGTACTGGAGCAGTATAATGTAATTGGCGTTGACACGCTGATTGGTGATATCGTTCCGCCAGAAAGTCTGATGAAGACACTCACAGACCGGAAGATCGCGGAGGAACAAAAAGTGACTTATGAAACGCAAATGAAGGCACAGGAAACACGGCAAAGTCTGGAAAAGGAAACCGCGATTGCCGAGATACAGAAAGAAATTGTAAAAGCGGATCAGGGCGTACTCATCGCTGAAAGAATTGCTGATGCATCTGTAAAGAAAGCAACTGGAGATGCCAACAGTGTGCGACTTCAGGCTACCGCCGAAGCCGATAGGCTAAAATTGCTGGCTAGCGGGGAAGCGGAAAAAACCAGGGTGATGGCCAAGGCAGATGCGGAAAAAATTGAACTCATTGCTAAAGCGGATGCCGGAAAAATAACGATGACCGGTAGTGCGGAGGCCGGGAAGATACTTGCCATCGGTAAATCAAACGCCGAATCTTATAAATTATCCGTTGAAGCGATGGGCGGCAATAATTTCACGCAATTGAAGGTTATGGAATCCATTGCGAACCAGAACGTCAAAATAATGCCTGATGTGTTGATCGGTGGTAATGGAGATGGGACTAATGGAGGTATCGGCGGACTGTTAGGGTTACAAATTCTGCAACAACTTGGGAAGAAAATTAACAATGGAGAAAATGATTCTGTGAAAAAATAAATTCTACCTTACATAGTCCACCTGAATTTTGATTGTTGAGATATGAAATATATATTATTATCATCCATACTG
>JBGPBW010000209.1:0-8626 GCA_041481385.1 Puia sp. | reverse complement strand
GGGACAAAAAGTTTTTGAGTGGGCCCAAACAGATGGAAACCTGCATGCCAGTGATGCTTATACTCCTCCAGTGGGTCCGGGCTTATGGGTTCCAACTCCGCCGGCTTTTGCCAATGCAAGCACTCCTTACTGGGGTAACCTGCGTATTATGGTTGACGGTAGTGGTAATAATACACAACCAGATGCTCCAACACCCTATTCTGAAGATCCTTCATCTGCCTTTTATATAATGGTGAAACAATTGTACGATGCATCGCAAACACTTACGCCGGAACAAACAGCGATGGCTTTGTACTGGAGAGATGCGCCGGGTTATTCTGCAGCTGGTCATCATATTAGTATTCTGAGACAGGTTTTGGAAAATGATAAACCTATGCTGGATAAAGCAGCTGTGGCTTATGCACTGGGTGGCATTACAGTATATGACGCTGCTATCAGCTGCTGGAAAACCAAGTATCATTATAATTTAGTTCGTCCTGTTACCTATATCAGAACTGTATTAGGGCATTCGACATGGTCTCCTCTTCTGACTACACCGCCACATCCTGAGTATTCTTCAGCTCATGCTGTTGTATCAGCCGCCTGTGCAGAAGCCTTTGCCTATGTTTTTGGTGATAATCATAGTTTTACCGACCACACTTATGATTATTTGGGAATGGCTCCAAGGCCTTTCAGTTCGTTCCGGGCATTTGGCGAAGATGCAGGTAATTCGAGATTCTATGGAGGAATCCATTATCAGCCATCTATTAATGCTGGTCTGGTACAGGGCAGAAAAGTAGCACAGAATATTTTAAGCAGGCTGACGATTTCAAAAGGTGTAGGTAAATACTGATCTGATCATTCTAAGTGGCCACATCAAACAACCAATATTTTTGGAAGAATGGGAATATATTAAGACCAGGATCAGTAAATCAAATCAAGAATAGGTTGTTCTGAAAGTAATTTTCAAGGCAACCTATTTTTATCGTTAGTTTTGTCAGTCACTTACCCTAAACATTCTTACAATTCTGAATTATTCCAGTAGTCGTACTAAAATCTCATCGGGTCTCGGTTTTGTAAGTAACCCCGGCGGCTACAAAAATAAGTATCCATGTGAACTCTTCGTTCCATTTAAGATATCTATAAAAGTAGGTTCCGGGGATTACTACCGGTAAAGGAAGGTGATCGGACCAATCTTTACTTTTTAAAGCATTACATATGAAAAAGATTATTCTTTTATCCCTTGCATCTTTTCTGTTTGCCAGTTATTCCAGGTCACAGGGCTGTATAATTGTGCGCGGCCTTTCGGGCTTTGGTCAATACAATCCGATCGATCGGTCCTTTTCAACTTCCCAATGGCTGATCAATATAGATAACCGTTATTTTTCGTCTTTCAACAATTATATAGGGAAAAAGAACCAGCATACGCCGCCACAGGATGAAAGCGTCAATCATGTTTATTCCACGGATTTTGAAATAACACGGATGCTGGATAAAGGATGGTCGTTCAGTTTTAGCCTGCCTTTTACAGCCAATTCCCGCACCAGCTCGTTAGAACACGGGGGTGCGGGTACGACCAGGCATACTACACATTCTTTCGGAGTGGGCGATATCAGTTTTGTAGTATTCAAATGGCTCTTGAAGCCAGCTGTTAATCAGGTATGGAATATTCAGTTGGGGTTCGGCTTTAAATTTCCTACCGGCGCATTCGCTTATACAGATTTCTTTTACAGAAATGATACCACCAGAATATTGGCTCCGGTTAACCCATCTATTCAGCTGGGTGATGGTGGAACAGGTATCGTAACCGAAATGAATACTTTTTACTTTTTTAACAAAACCATCAGTTTCTATGGTAATTTTTACTATCTTATTAATCCGCGGGATCAAAATGGTGTTTCCCCATTATTTGGAAGGACTCCGACCTCACTTCAGTTAAGAACAGGCGGAGCGGTAACCAGCGTTCCGGATCAATACTCCATCCGGGCAGGTTTAAATTTTATATTCAAGCAATTTATTTTTTCTGCAGGCTTGCGGGATGAAGGTGTCCCTGTTTACGATCTGGTGGGAGGTAGTGAAGGGATCCGTAGGCCAGGCAACAACTTATCGATTGAACCCGGTATAACCTATGTGACGAAAAAAATATCCATTTACGCCTTTGTCCCTGTGTTTATTCAGCATATTATACTTCAGTCCGTTCCCGATAAAGAAGTAAGTCAAATTACCGGTGCGTATACAACCAGTTATGGAGGATCAGGAAATTATATGATATTCATTGGTTTCATGTTTAGCCTCTAGTCTGGGAGACTATAACAAATTTGAGTAAGGATTTAATGTGTATTCTTTTATTGCTTTATAGCGATTCTTTTCAATGCAAAGATATATTTGCCATTGAATTTTTAACTCGAAACGGCGTTTTGATTAATAAACAATTACTCCGATTTTCTAATTTAACTTGTTTCGATTATTTGGGAGGAGGTCACCTGGATGAAAATGACTTGCTGCAACAACAAAAGCGCCTTTGTCAGGAATTTGTCAGGCTTTTGTCAAACTGATGTCAAACAAACGAAAGGTCTCTATAAGGTCTCTATATTCTCCCTATAAGGTCTCTGCGGATTTGTAGAATTTTATAATTTAGCAGAAAAATCTGGGTGCCTTCAAAAAAGAAAATGCGCAAAAACCCGACCGGAAAAGTCGTTGTAAACAGCAAAGCCTATGGCGAGCATGAACGTGCGCCGAGGGGATCCAAATCTAAAGCTGTTTTAAACCCGGCCATGAGAGCACATGGCCGGCGCCTTCGGAAAAGTAATATTCCGGCCAAGCTGATCGTGGATGCCCTGCAACCGTTTCGGGAAAATTTCAAAGGTGGGATGCTTTGGCAAAAACTGGTTAAGCATTTTGCTGCGTAGGCGAAACAGGGCAATGCCTATAGTGTAACCGGAATCGAAAATTGGGATTTTAACAGCGAGTACCTGACGAGCAGGATCATGACGGCCAGTATGGAAATAAAGCCTGTGGATGATTTTTAAATCTGCAAGTTGAAGTCAACTATACGTTTAGCACGCGTTTCCTGGAAAGGAAATCAGATATCACGGCGTTCCGGATCACGCTCATTTTTCTATTCCCCGATTTCAGGAACAATAAAATTAAAACGATTCCCTTTGTGCTGCCTGATAAATTATTAAGTGATTCCGCACTTTATTCCTTTATAGTCCAGGTGCCACGCCACGTAAATTCGTATCTCTGTTGTTTCAAAGCGGAAGCCTGCAGGAATGGTGAACTTCATCAAAATTCAGGAAATGTGGGTAAAGCCATGTGTCTGATTGCGTCGGGGACAAGGGTCTGAATGCAATCTCAGAAATGTGTTATTACATAGCCGAACCAAATCAGCCGCCAGGTATCAGAATTATTTACAGCTTTATACCAGTGAATTATGAAATCAGAAGACGCAGTCTCCCTGATTAATTCCGATGGTTTTCTCAAAACACATCCTCAAACATGGGCGGATCTTGGTTGTGGTGCGGGATTGTTTACGATTGCCCTCAGTGAAATTCTCGGGGAGAAAAGCAACATTTACGCAGTTGATAAAAATATAAGCCGCCTGAATATAAATTCCTATCAGCATAAGACAACGATCACCATGGTAAAGGCAAATTTTGAAAAGGACGATTTGCACCTGGCGCCCCTGGATGGTGTATTGATGGCGAATTCACTTCATTTTGTAAAGGATAAAAGTTCGTTTCTTAATAAAAGCAGAAAATGGTTCCGGGACGACCCTTTGTTTTTGATTGTCGAGTATGATTTGGAAAAATCTAATTTCTGGGTTCCTTATCCGGTCTCCTATTCAGGACTGCAAAGCCTTTTCAATGGCCTGGGATTTTCTTCCATTGTCAAAATAAAGGAGAAGCCTTCCCGCTATCACCACTCGAATATTTATTCGGCACTGGTTTATTAGCAATTACATTCCAGCCGTCTACAACCTATTTTTCCCAATATTTATTTTCATCACCGGTCGTCTTTTTATGGAAGAGCGGAAGATTCACTCTCGATGTTAAAATATTTGCTAGGCTATTCCCCTAAAGATAAAATCTTCCTTAGGGGAAGGTAAAATTCAGATGAACTTATGCAAGCTGCAGTCAGTTCAGCGCATTTTTCAATTCTTCAGCGGCGTAACGAAGAGCTGACTGAACAGAAGGTACGGTAGCTAGGGGATTGAGTAAACCGTAATCATGGATCACACCCTGAACTCTTACCAGTGTAACTGCAACTCCTGCTTCATCCATTTTTCTCGCATAGGCTTCTCCTTCGTCCCTTAACACATCATTTTCCGCTACCTGGACCAGGGCCGGCGGCAAACCCTTTAATTTCGACAATGGAGCTTTAAGCGGTGAGGCATAGATCTCATCCCGCTGTTCTTTTTTTGATGTGTAATTATCCCAGAACCAAATCATCATATTTTTTGTCAGGAACCGAGATGTAGCATACTTACTATAGGATTCAGTTTCAAAATGGGCATTGGTAACTGGCCAGAAAAGCAACTGGAATTTGAGTTCCGGACCATTTTCCTTAGCCATCAGTGCTACCGCAGCTGTCAGGTTGCCTCCTACACTATTGCCCACAACAGCCAGTTTTTTACTATCAACACTGATTTCTGATCCATGTTCCGCAACCCATTTTGTACCCGCATAACATTCGTGAAGAGCGGTCGGGTATTTGGCCTCCGGAGATCTTGAATATTCTACAAACACGCAGGCTAGTCCGGAATGCACCACCAGATCTCTTACAAATCTTTTATGAGTGGGAAAATCACCTAGTACCCACCCGCCACCATGGAAAAACATGAATACAGGTAGTGTTCCGGTTTTGCCTGAAGGACGTACAATAAAAAGTTTAACTGAAAGTTTGTCCTGGACGATAGTCTTTTCCATGATATCAATTCCTGAATCATCCACTTTGACAGAGGTCTGCGCCCCCTCCAGCACTTTGCGGGCTTCTGCCGGTTTAGTCTCCTCCATGGGTTTACCCCCTCCGCTATTCAGTTCTTTCAGAAAGGATTTAATTCTTGATTCTATATTTGGATCGGTCGCAAAATCTTTTACGAGGAGCAGTGGTTCTTTTTTAACACTGGTTGAAGATTGTTTTTGCATAAAATTTATTTTTGAGATTTATAAAAACCTGCCGACTCCGCAGCAGGCCTGGTGTCTGGCGGTATATAAAATTACTTTATTCCGGAAACGGTGATGATGAAAAAATGAGTTTGCCGAATAAAAAAAACCATCCGGCTCGGCGTTTCATTTTATTATTCGTGAGATTCCGATTCTTCTGATATCTATTTCAATATTTACTTTATGTATAAGCGTTCGCCCTGGCACCAGTTTTGATGGCTTGCGTACAATGGACTGTGTATAATTTCAGTATCCTGGTTTGAAAATCCTATTTATTTCCCTCGAGAATAAGTTCCTCTTCTGCGACTGTGTACTTCACTTTATTCTTTATCCAATCGTAAATAAAGTCTGCATCTTCTCTCCAGGTGGGCTGCCCGAGTACAAAATGATTGCGACCGGAAAATAACTTGTAATCAGTTACCGAATCATTGTTTTCATACGCATTGAAATTCCGGTGGTTCAGATGAGCAGGGATGATATGATCTGTGTCCCCAGCCGTTATTAAAAGCGGGGCGTGTACCTTTTTGAAATCGACTTTTGCAGCACTTGATAATGCGCCACGTGCAACCGTCTTGGATTCCGGTATGGTGTATTCATCATAAGCTGCCTGCTGAGCATCGAGTGGCATGCCGTTCACAAAAGCGTACTGCCAGTCTTCGAACGACATCATATAAGTCTCGTCGAGATCGGTAAAGACACCCAGTGATTTCCAGCCGGCTTTCAGGAATGTAAATTCATAGGGGAAAACGCCAAGCGGGGGTACTGAATGGATGGCTACTCCCGCTACTGCAAGACCGCGGTTGACGAAGATCTGGGTCATCAGGCCACCAAAGGAATGGCCGATCAGTATGGGTTTTTCAGGTAACGTTTTGATGATATTCTCATAATGGGCTAGCAGTTCGTCGATGGTTAAACGGGCCAGTTCCTTGTCTTGATGCGGATGGCGGGACCGCAGTTCAGCGATCGATGCATCCTTGTAAGGCCAGGGTGGTGCTGACGTGGTGAATCCTTTTTCTTCGAAATACATTCTCCAGCTATCCCAGCAATTGCTTCCAACGAAAGCGCCTGTGATAAACAGAATTGTTTTTGTTTCTTTTTTTCCCATAAAATAAAATTTACTCAAATATACTTTTAATCAAAGCGGGTTCCGTGAGAATTTTATATGATCTTTTTGATAAATTGTGGGGAAAAATTTGCTCATGCTCCACATCGACGGAGATATCATTAAACGGGTTGAAAATGGGGACATCCTGGTAAGGGGAATCTTGGATGAAATTTTGAAGTCGGATTAAAGCACGCAGTTTTTTATTTCAATTTTCAAAAAAAATACCAGGCCGTTGGTCCATATAGCAAAGCGAGCTTGGGGAGAACATTTGCTTACTACTATAATTACATCCAAAATTACACACTCGCCGACAAATATACCCGGGAAATGATCGGGCTGGAAGGATCACTTGGCAGGAATAATGAAATTAGGAGGGATGTGGAGTTCGATATCGGCCAATATTACTTTAACAAAAAACAATTTGGTGAAGCAGCAACATATTTTCAGAAGCCGCTTATTACAGAAACAGATGCCCTGGGAATAGAATGGTTTGAACTGTCCCTGACATTTCCCCTCACGATCTCTGTATACTCCTGATTGATATCCGATATTTTTTTTCCTGATTGTGATGGGCTGATAAATATCGTATTGCCCTGTATTTTATATGTTAGAGACTGATTTTTGAGCGCTTCGTTCAATGCCTGTTGAAGCGAAACATTTTATAAGTTCAGCTCAACCGGGTGACTTTGGGATATGACTTCGTTGCTATAAAATACAGTATAGCCGGTTTGTTCTGTGATCACAGAAAAAAAACGGGCAGGGAAATATTTTTTCCGGCAAAGCTGATGTTCTGGGCATCTGCGCTAACAGCTATTCCACCAGATACGATGATCGTCATTAAAATGGAGAATCTCATAAGTAGCGAATAGCTAACCAAATTTAAAATTTCTATAACCAAAAGCAAAAAGTAATGCCCGTGCATTTACCGGGTAATAGAAGTCTTATACCGGGTCGAATCCACTTCCTTACCTTCAGCAGTCGAATCTTATAGATGAAGGCACGGAACAAATTTCGCTATTATCTGTTTAAAGACTTTATGAAGAAAATAGGATTTTTATCGTTTGGACATTGGGCAAACCATCCGGCATATAAAACTCGCAGTGCAGCTGATACATTACTCCAGTCTATTGATTTGGCGGTTGCTGCGGAACAAATGGGTATAGATGGTGCTTATTTCAGGGTGCATCATTTTGCCTCCCAGTTAGCGTCACCCTTTCCTTTGCTTGCGGCTGTTGCTGCTAAAACAAGTAAAATAGAAATGGGAACAGGGGTTATTGATATGCGTTACGAAAATCCTCTTTATATGGTGGAAGAGGCGGGCGCTACTGATTTAATTTCACAAGGACGCTTGCAACTTGGGATCAGCAGAGGATCACCGGAACAAGTAATACACGGGTGGCGCTATTTTGGATATGAGCCTGCCAAAGGAGAAACAGACGCGGAGATGGGAAGACGCAAAGCATTGGAATTCCTGGATAAGTTAAAAGGAACAGGGTTCGCCCAGCCTAATCCAAATCCGATGTTCCCCAATCCGCCCGGCTTGCTGCGTTTGGAACCACATGCGCAGGGATTGCGGGACCGTATCTGGTGGGGAGCTGCCTCGAATGCTACGGCTGTTTGGGCCGCTAAAAACGGTATGAACCTGCAAAGTTCTACATTGAAATTTGATGAAAATGGTAAACCTTTCCATATACAGCAAGCCGAACAAATAAGGCTGTATAAGGAAGCCTGGAAAAAAGCAGGACACCAGCGTGAACCGCGGGTATCTGTAAGCCGCTCCATTTTTGCATTGGTAACGGAACAAGACCAGCTTTATTTTGGCAGAGAAAAAAACCAGACTGATCAATTCGGAATGATAGAGCCGACCAAACGCGCTGTTTTCGGAAGAGGCTATGCAGCAGGACCTGATCAACTCATCAAAGAACTGGAAAAGGACGAAGCAATCCAGGAAGCAGATACACTGCTGTTGACGATTCCCAATACATTAGGGGTAGAATACAATGTACATATATTGTCTTCTATCCTTGAGCATGTTGCACCCGGATTGGGTTGGCGTTAGTTCAACTGATATGCATACAAGTTTTTGATACAGTCACGTGTTTGCCTAAACGCAAAAAGTGATGTTAGCATATTTAATGAAAAAATTTTTGCACTTGTTAAATATTAAATCCTATCAAAACTTATTATAGTTCCCTTAGGCGAATAAATTCGCAAAGCTCCAAAATGCAAAAACCCTCCCGCTTTAAGCGGGAAGGTTTTTGTGCCCGGGACTGGATTACCTACGCATGCTTCGCATGCTCCGGTGATCCAAATAAGTGGTCTTACCCAAAGCCTTTCACCGCCTGCGGCGGTGCCGGCTTTTTCATTTACTCGCTTT
>JBGPBW010000208.1:0-8637 GCA_041481385.1 Puia sp. | reverse complement strand
GTACCGGGACACCCAGATAATGCCGCTGATGTAGGCGGGCATCATCCAGTTTAGTTTCACCCAGTAAATAAAAGAAAGACAAAAAAAACCAGCGAATAGCGGAATAAAAAAGCAAAGCAAAAAAAGTTGGTCCGCTGGAATGCGCGTTATCCGGATTCTATATTTTTTGCAAAGACGGTAAATAAAATATAAGAGAGAAAAAAACAGTATGGGTAGCAGGATGGCGGACTGATGTCCGACTACACCGGCAAAACCGCGGACATCTACATGGATTCCTTCCTGAACCCGGCCCTGAGATTGAAATTTAAATGATGCAAAGCCATTTTGAACATTCCACCATACAACGGGCAGAATGGTTATCGCAAAACAAATGAGATAAACAAGGAACCAGCGGGAAATCAGGAATTTCCGATATGGCTTTGATATCAGCAGGAATCCGGTCAGGCCGACAATCAGGAATACGGCCGTATATTTTGAATCGAAACTTAAACCTGTGAAAATACCAGCCCATATCCAGTACATATTTTTCTTTCTGAACAAGGCCTCATGCAAAAAATTGAGGCTGATTGTCCAGCATAGCATCAGGGGCACATCAGGAGTGGAGATCAGGGAAAGAATACTGATCATAACAGTCGAGAGCAACAGCACCGTAGCCTGAATGGCTTTATGGCCACTCAGGAATTTTTTTGCCAGATGATAAAAAGAGACAAGGGTAAGCAGGGTTACTGTTGTATCGGCCAGCTTAAGTACAAACACCTTTTTTCCGAACAGCGTTGTAAATAACCTCAGCACGTATGCGATCATCGGGGGATGATCGTAATAGGAGAGATCCAGGTGTTGCGCGTAAAAATCATAGTAGGCATCTTGAGGCATAATGCCCATGATGGCTGTAAAGACCAGTCGTATTCCGATGAGCAGAATGGATAAAATAATTAAGGACTTCCATCCGGATTCATCCCGTAATGTTTTGGCTAAGGCGAGTTCTGTAGCCATGCTTACTTTGCAAATTCAGCTCTGATCACATTAAGCGCACCACCGGCTTTGAACCATTCGATTTGTGATTCATTATATGTATGGTTAACCTGGATTTCTTCGGACACGCCGTTCTGATGATGCAGAACAACGGTCAGTGGCTGCCCGGGCGTAAATCTCATCAGTCCGTCGATATCAATAATATCATCTTCCAGGATTTTATCGTAATCCGCTTTATTGGAGAATGTGAGTGCCAGCATACCTTGTTTTTTCAGGTTGGTTTCATGAATGCGCGCAAAGGAACGTACAAGAATAGCGCGCACACCCAGGTGCCTGGGTTCCATGGCCGCGTGTTCACGCGATGAACCTTCTCCGTAATTTTCATCACCCACCACAATGGTTCCAATACCTGCTGCCTTGTAGACGCGTGCTGTTGCCGGCACCGGTCCGTATTCGCCGGTGAGTTCATTTTTTACCGCGTCGGTTTTTTCATTGAAATAATTCACGGCACCGATAAGCATATTATTTGAAATATTATCCAGATGACCTCGGAATTTTAACCAGGGGCCTGCCATGGAAATGTGATCGGTCGTGCATTTGCCTTTAGCCTTGATCAACAAACGAAGTCCTTTCAGGTCAACGCCTTCCCAGGGTTTAAACGGTTCGAGGAGTTGCAGTCTTTGTGAGTCGGGCTTTACGATAACCTTAAGTGTGCTGCCGTCTTCCGCCGGGGGCATATATCCGGGATCATCAACCGAAAAGCCTTTGGGTGGCAATTCAAAACCACTGGGTTCATCCAGTTTCACATCATCACCCATTTTGTTTTTCAACGTATCTTTTAAAGGATTAAATCTAAGATCGCCGGCAATAGCAAAGGCAGTCACGATTTCAGGTGAAGCCACAAACGCATGAGTGGATGCGAGTCCGTCATTACGCCGGGCGAAATTCCGGTTAAAGGAAGTAATGATTGAATTCTTCCGGTTGGGATCATCAATATGACGGGCCCACTGTCCGATGCAGGGTCCACAGGCGTTAGCAAGTACAATGCCTCCGATTTTTTCGAAGGTTTTGAGGAAACCATCCTTCTCAATAGTAAACCTGACCAGTTCACTTCCCGGAGTTATGGTGAATTCCGCTTTCGTTTCAAGATTTTTCTCGATAGCCTGTTTCGCAACAGATGCTGACCTGCTGATGTCTTCATAAGAAGAATTAGTACAGGATCCAATCAGGGCCACTTCCAGCTTTTCGGGCCATTGATTATTTTTCACTGCTTCCGCAAATTTGGAAATCGGCCACGCAAGATCCGGTGTAAATGGGCCATTGACATGAGGTTCCAGTTCATCCAGGTTTATTTCAATCAGCTGGTCATAATAGGCACCGGGATTGGCATAAACCTCAGGATCCGGCCGCAGGCAATCTTTTATTTTGTCGGCCATTCGTGCCACTTCTGCACGTTCAGTCGCTTTTAAATAGTCCGCCATTTTTGAATCATAGGTAAACAGGGAACAGGTGGCCCCGATTTCAGCACCCATATTGCAAATAGTCGCTTTTCCGGTAGCGCTCAGGCTGTCAGCGCCATCTCCGAAATATTCTACGATAGCACCGGTTCCTCCTTTAACGGTAAGGATGCCGGCTACCTTTAAAATAACATCCTTTGGTGATGTCCATCCATTCAGTCTTCCGGTGAGTTTAATTCCGATGAGTTTGGGCATTTTCAACTCCCAGGCAAGGCCCGCCATAACGTCCACGGCATCAGCGCCGCCCACACCGATAGCAATCATCCCCAGTCCGCCGGCATTAGGTGTGTGGGAATCCGTTCCGATCATCATACCACCCGGGAATGCGTAATTTTCCAATACTACCTGGTGTATGATACCCGCACCCGGCTTCCAAAATCCGATACCATATTTGTTAGAGATGGAGGATAAGAAATCATATACTTCTTTGTTTACGTCAAGGGCCGTTGTCAGGTCGGATTTGGCACCCGTTTTTGCCTGGATCAGATGATCGCAATGCACGGTGGAGGGAACAGCAACCCGTTCCCGGCCACAGGTACTGAACTGGAGCAGCGCCATTTGAGCGGTTGCATCCTGCATGGCCACCCGGTCGGGCGCAAAATCCACATAATCTTTACCGCGGGTATAATCGCGTATGGTTTTCGAATACAGATGGGAATACAGGATTTTTTCAGACAACGTAAGGGCTTTCCCCGTTAGTTTTTTCGCTGCAGCGATTTTGGACGGCATTTCAGCATAAACTTTCTTTATTAAATCCAGGTCGAAAACCATGATGTCAAATTTTAGTTATTGAGGTGTTTGATAACTGATTTCAGGCTGCGAATTTACCAAATAATTGCGTGAATGCCTGAGCAGGAACTTGCTGTTTTAGCCTATTTTTTTTAATTTGCAGGCATGAACAGAATGAAGCATTTCATTGAGTGGCAGGTATTCGGCGTTTGTACTGCGATCGGTGAACGTTTGGGCATTGCTACTTCACGTATACGGACTTGGTTTATTTATGTCTCATTTCTTACAATGGGTTCACCCCTGATCATTTATTTCGTTCTGGCATTCTGGATGAATATCAAACGTTATATCCTGGCTGCCAAACGCAATCCATTCACTGCCTGACCAAATGACGGAACTGTTGGTGAACGCCTGCTAAGTTATTCGTAGTTTGAGGGTACTTTCTTCGACAAACAACCAACGATATACGAAAGATATACCAACAAACCCGGTTTTAGGTGAGTAAATACCTTTAATTCAGCCAGTTTTTGTAGCATTCACATACCGTCAAAAAGTCGCTTTTTTCAATTTGACAAGCCTGACCAGCAATTCTTCCAGTAAATCCAGTCTCAACATGGTTGCGCCATCGCTCAAAGCATGCGCGGGATCAGGATGCGTTTCGATAAACAAACCATCAGCGCCCGCTGCTATGGCGGCCATGGATATGGTACCGATCAATTTTGGATTTCCACCAGTGACGCCTCCGGGTTGATTGGGTTGCTGCAGGGAATGGGTACAATCTACAACCACGGGCACACCTTGTTCCTGCATTAAAGGGATGTTCCGGTAGTCCACGATCAGATCCTGGTATCCGAAGCTGTTGCCCCTTTCTGTAAAAATTATTTTTTCGTTTCCGGCCTTCCTTATTTTTTCAGCTGCAAATTTCATGGCCGGTCCGCTGAGGAACTGGCCTTTTTTCACGTTGATCACTTTTCCCGTATCAGCAGCTGCAATCAGCAAGTCGGTCTGACGGCAAAGAAATGCCGGAATCTGAAGCACATCCACAAATTCAGCGGCAGGGGAAGCCTCATCATGGGCATGAATATCCGAAGTAGTAGGTAATTTATGTTTCAGACCTGTTTTTTGAACCAGGGCCAGAGCCTGCTGGTCGCCAATTCCCGTGAACGAGTTACCGCTGGTCCGGTTGGCTTTCCGGTAAGAGGCTTTAAAAATATAGGGAATTCCCATTTTGGAACAAAGCGACGAAACTTTGGAGGCAACGGTATCCAGCAATTCTTCAGATTCCACCACGCAGGGCCCGGCAATAAGGAAGAAATTTTTTTCGTTATAGTCCTGGCCCTTAAGAAGATCTTTCAGGAATGGCTGCATAAGTATATGTATAGAAATATTCTATGAAATTAGGCCGTATTTCTTTTCGTCGATTAAACTATTTTTGCAAAACAGAGTCTATCCCAGGAATCTGATATAAAACCTTCAATATGAAAATTGCCTTATTTTCTGCATTCGTTATTTTAGTTTGTTCCGGTTGTACCAAAACAACAGTTAACCAGGTTAACCAGGTTTATTCAGCCGTTTACACCGTGGCAGCCAACCAATGGGTACAAAGTCAGGATCCGGGTACTAACGGGGCTACTTTTTATTATACAACGTTGTCTGTTCCGGAACTGACGCAAAAAATAGACGTGAATGGTGGCGTGTTGGTGTATCTGTCATTCGACGATCCTTCTGCTACCGATCCCATCTATGAAGCTTTGCCGGAAGTGATCGATGGCGTTGCCTATGGAGCGATTCATACTACCGGTAATGTCACCATTGATCTACGTGCAGCAGATGGTTCAAATGCACCGGGACCGATTACCGGTCCTACGCTGGTGAAAATTATCCTTTTGGATGCGAGTCCGCTCGGTAATTAATAAATTGGATCGAAAGCTTTGGGTTCATGCATCGGGAGAATAATAAACCGGGGACCATGTTTAGCCGGAATATTCTCCGAATACCTCACGCAGGGTATCGGCAATTTCGCCAAGTGTACATTTGGCTTCCACAGCGGCTATTACCGTGGGCATCAGGTTTTCACCCGATGCTGCCTGATCATTGAGCAGCTGCAACAGATGATCACAGCGGGCAGGATCCCGTTCTTTTCTCAGGATATTCAGTTTGTCCATCTGGATTTTCCGAATGGAATCATCTATTCTGAAAACCTGGGTACGATCAGGTTCCGAAGATTCAAAAGCATTTACACCGACAATGATTTTCTCCCTGGTTTCCACTTTTCGCTGATGTATATAAGCAGATTTTGCAATTTCATTTTGTATAAATCCCTGTTCAATAGCTGAAATACTGCCGCCCATCTCATCGACCAATTGGATGAGTTCAGATGCTGTCTTCTCCATATCATTCGTCAGGGACTCGACAAAATAACTTCCGGCTAGCGGGTCGGCAGTTTCTGTTACGCCGCTTTCGAAGGCAATGATCTGCTGGGTGCGCAGTGCGATACCCGCAGCTTCTTCTGTGGGCAGACCAAGGGCTTCATCATACCCGTTGGTATGCAGGGATTGCGTGCCGCCCAGAACAGCAGAAAGTGCCTGAATGGTTACGCGGGCTATATTATTTACCGGCTGCTGTGCGGTCAGTGTGCTGCCGCCGGTCTGGGCATGGAATCGCAGCATCATGGCCTGAGGATCTGTAGCTCCCAATTCCCGCATAATGCGCGCCCACATGCGCCTGGCGGCGCGGAATTTGGCCACTTCTTCGAACAGATTATTATGCGCATTGAAGAAAAAGGAAAGACGTTTTCCAAAAATATTGATGTCAAGACCTTTTTCCATGGCCGCTTTCACATAGGCTTTACCGTTAGCCAGTGTAAATGCGATTTCCTGAACAGCCGTACTTCCGGCTTCGCGAATATGATAACCCGAGATTGAAATCGTATTCCATTTAGGCATCTCTTTGCTACACCATTCAAAAATATCTGTGATGATGCGCATGGAAGGTCTGGGCGGATAAATATAAGTTCCCCTTGCTGCATATTCTTTTAAAATGTCGTTTTGTACGGTTCCCGATATTTTTTTCAGATCAGCTCCTTGTTTTTTTGCCAGGGCAATATAAAAGGCCAGGAGAATAAATCCCGTGGCATTGATCGTCATCGACGTAGTGATCTTTTCCAACGAAATGCCGTCAAACAGTTCCTCCATGTCCCTTATGGAATCAATCGCAACGCCCACTTTACCCACTTCCCCTTCAGCCAGTGCGTGATCACTATCATAGCCGATCTGCGTCGGCAGATCAAATGCCACGCTTAAACCGGAAACTCCCTGGCTCAGCAGGTAATGGTACCGTTTGTTGCTTTCTGCAGCTGTGCTGAACCCCGCATATTGACGCATGGTCCATAATTTCGACCGGTAGATATCGGGTCTTATGCCCCGGGTAAAAGGAAATACCCCGGGATCTTCAGGACCGGCAGCGGCATCTGAGGCGTTGTATAGTGGCAGGATCTCTATACCGGAATCAGTAAATATTTTCTTGTTCATGTTTGACGAAGCTTTGCAAATTACCCGAAAATTCTCCGACGCCGTAAACAAATATTTCAGGTTGTGGAAATATTGCTTTCCGTATTTTCGTTTACACGAAAACTATTAGCAGATGCTGAGTACAAATGAAATGATCATATCCATCGTTTTTGCGGTGAGCCTGGCTGGAATTCTGGCTTATGTTTTCTGGATCCAGCGGAAACAGGCAAAACAGGGCCTGTCTTCTGCCAAACCCGAAACATCCCAGGCTTCAACTCCTCTGAAATTACAGGCCTATGAACGACTCATCCTGCTGGCCGACCGGATCGCGCTTCCCAACCTCATCAGCCGCTGTAACCAACCGGGACTAAGTGTGCGTGAAATGCAGAATCTGCTGGTTCAGACCATTCGTCAGGAATTTGATCATAACATCACGCAACAAATTTATGTGAGCCCTGAAGCCTGGGATGCGATTCGCAATCTCAAAGAACAAAATCTCCTCATCATCAATCAGGTCTCTTCCTACCTTCCGGATACCGCAACCGGTCAGGATCTTAATAAGAGTTTACTGGAAATGGTTATGCAAAATCCAAAAGCTTCCCTCCACCACGTAGTTTCGGATGCCCTTAGTTTTGAAGCTAAAAAAGTGCTGGCTTAATACTCTGACTGAGACGGGTTTCTGGTATTCTGTTTCTTCACGTGCTTTAAGCATTAGGCTTTAAGCTTTCAGCCTTTTGATGTAAATTTGCATTATGGAAACAACAGTGGAATCACCCCTGCAGTTTAGTGCACAGGCCGCCCAGGAAATCAGGCGTCTGATGGAAGAACCGGGTTTTGACAAAAATAATTTTCTCCGCATCGGAGTCAAGGGAGGTGGCTGTTCCGGACTTTCGTACATTCTGGGCTTCGACGAAAAAAAAGAAACGGACGAGTCATTTGAATCCAATGGTCTTTCCTTTATCATGAATCCATCACACGGCATATATCTTACCGGAATGCAAATTCACTGGGAGGACGGACTGAATGCGCGTGGTTTTAGCTTCAACAATCCAAACGCGTCCAAAACCTGCGGATGCGGAACATCATTTGCAGTTTAGCGCCATTCATTTCATTTCCGATACATTCCTTAAGAACAATGTGGTGAATGTGGAATTGTGAATATGTGAAAAAGTGGAAATGAAATGGCTAATGACAATGAGAAAAAAATGTGAATTAAAATCAATAAATCTTATTCCCATATTGTCATTTCCTCCTTTCACTTACACATTTCCACATATTCACAATTCCACATTAACCACATTTTTAAAATGAGGAAGCAATGCTAAGTATTCGCTCTCGCCCCATCATCAGACTCACCCTGGTGGCGCGTATCCACATTACGATAGGATAAAAAGAAAACGACTGGGAAAATAAGCAATGAAAAAATAGTCGCGCAGATCAGTCCTCCGATTACAACACGGGCAAGAGGCCTGGAACTTTCAGAACCGATGCCGGTTGATAAAGCCGCAGGCATTAGTCCGATCGTAGCCATCAAAGCCGTCATCAGTACCGGACGAATCAGGGAATCGACGCCGCGTTTTACAGCAGTGTACAAAGGATTCTCTCCCCGCAATCTTTCAAGGTTGTGCTTGAAAGCCGTAATCAGCAAAACACCTTCCAATATGCATATTCCAAATAATGCAATAAATCCGATACCGGCAGAAATACTGAAGTTGGTACCGGTGAGCAAGAGTGCAATCACGCCACCGACCACGGCAAATGGTACATTCAAAAATACCAGTCCCGCATCTTTCAGGTTTCCGAACATGATAAAGAGTAACAGAAAAATCAGCAGCAGGCTGATGGGCACAACCTCCATCAAACGTTTGGATGCTCTGTGCTGGTTCTCATCATCTCCCTGCCAGCGCGGC
>JBGPBW010000207.1:0-8722 GCA_041481385.1 Puia sp. | reverse complement strand
TGTTTGCTAATTCCCAATCTCGGGACACTGCATACCTTCAGCTGATCAATAGCCAAATGCGAAACATTCAACCAAATGGAATTATCTATTATTCGGATAAACTCCAAAAAAGGCAGCGTGAAGAAATTTTGAAGGTTGCCCGTGGCCAGCTGACAAGATTAAAACAAAAAGGTCTTGTGTTTTCTGATTCAGAAAAAGAGTACATCATCTCTAACTTGAAAATAATATTCAATGCGAAACATGATGATAGTCTCTTTCCAGACTCGAAAAGAATTCGGGCCGATTCCATAGTTCCCTTCGTTGAGAGGACATTGAGGAGAACAGTCGACTCATTAAGACATTTGCCAGATTCAATTGCAGCAATGAATTACTACGCGTTTAACAAACCGTGGGCATTTTTCTTCAGTGATCCCATTTACTTGCGAAAAAAAACAATATTGATTAGCTACTTCATGTACTATGTTTATAGTTCTGGCGAAGAAAGTGTTTGGGTCTATAAAAGAGATCATCTCAAATGGATCAGAATCGGAGTCTTGGGAAGGGGAGCCTGGTAGATAGAAAACAGAGTTCATGAACATTAAAGCTGCTGCAAACATGCAGTTTGCTAAAAGGCTGACGAATGGATTACAAATTATCTTCAAATCGCTTATCGTTCAATCTCTGACTATATCCACATAACTTCATCAAAACTACTCCATGGCATTCGGTGGTAATCCAACTATAAGTCTCCTGGCTTACACAACAGTTAAACTGGCTGGGTACTCGTTCTTTGGCAAAAAATTAAATCAATGGTATAATAAGACTAGGCCGCGTCCAATTGTATTCGGAGCGGCACGTACTCTGCTTGGCATTGTAGTTGGGATCGGCTCCCTTTTTTTGCTTAGTGGTTTGACATCAAATAGGGAAGCTTTATTCCTCATTTTATTGATACCCATCCGTTTCTTTGAATGGTTTTTAATGCTCTATCTTTTTTTTGAAAGGAATAACTTCTCCATTAAAAGAATCTCAAGGTTTTCTACGCAGGGAATATTTTTTTCTTTTGCACTTGATATCCCAGTGATATTCTCTGTTTTTGTAATTCCTGGAGGGGTATGGATCTGTTAATTCGAATACCCTTCCATTAGGGCATAATTAAAATTAAATATACCCTACTCGCTAACCTGCTCGAAGTATCTTTCCACCTCTCCCTTCGGCACATAAATCTTCCTTTTCTTTTTAATCGTCATGATCTTCCCACTGCCAACAAGACAGTTGAATTTCCAACGCCGGATCCGGACTGCTTTCATGAATTCGCCGGCAGTAATGTAGGGGCTTTGAACTTCGGAAAAAGATCTGCTGGGAGGTGTGATTTTATCGAGTCTTTCCAGGATAAGTTGCTGATTTTTTTTGAGGGCCTCTATATCTTCTCTTTCAACTAAAACGAACGCGTTTTTACTTTGCATATTGTAACGGATTATTGCATCCAAAATTAGGATGCCCGAATGCAAAATGCCTTTACAATAATTGGAGGGGATCAGTCCAGGTGATATGACTGAAAAAATGAAACCTTATACCAGATCCGTAAAATTGTTCTCCTTTTCACCCGCAATATCCGGCCCGAACGACTCCGGAGTATAGGGTGTTTTAACCCGATTGTGATACAATCGTACATCTAGCAGTTTCTCTACCAGAAACTGGAGTGCTTGTGAAAAAGAAAACTTTTTTAGGTTTGAGTCAATTTTTTTTTGAACTTTAGGATACCCAAAATAACTTACAAGTCATGACTTACATAATTTCACTGAATTCGCTGAAACTCAATAGGGGCCTGTATCCCGTACGCGGTACTTTTCAGGTTTCCTTACAACACCTAACAATCGTTAAAAGCCGTGCCACCTTGGAGGGACGGCTTTTTCATTTCTCTCCAGTTCATTAAAATTCGTTGTTTTCGTTATTTTTTGCGGCGTTTGCTCTACACTTTTTGGCCTCCCTTTGTGGGTAGTACATCTGTCCGGCCACCCGTACACGAACCTTAAAACCCCCCGCCTTATAAATCTGTGGACCACTGCCATCGCTTTAACCGGTGCAGAAAGACCAATAAAACAGGTCTTTATGCCATTCAATGCGTCAAACCCGGCAGCAGTACTAACTTGAAGCTTTCTGCAAGAAAAGGACAGAAAATAAATAATTACAATTAAAAAGAAAATATGAGAAAACTAATTGCAGCAATGAATATGACACTTGACGGGTTTTGCGACCACACGGCAATGATTGCAGATGAAGAAATACATCAGCATTATAATGAACTGTTAAGCAACGCAGACACCCTTATATACGGAAGAAAAACCTATCAGCTTATGGAAAGTTACTGGCCATCTGTTGTAAAAAATCCCACTGGCAACAAACCCATGGATGAATTTGCAGTATTAATAGACAATATTTCAAAGATTGTTTATTCCCGTACGCTAAAAAATGTTGAATGGAAAAATACAAAATTGAAAAAGGAAGTCCTCAAAGAGGAAGTTTTAGAACTTAAGCAATCCCGCCATGGCGGGAGCAAAAACATTTTAATTGGTAGCCCGGGTTTAATAGTCGCTTTAACGTTACTTGACTTAATTGATGAATACCAGCTTAGCGTTCAGCCAACTATTTTAGGAAGCGGCTCACCGTTATTTAAAAACATCAGAGACAGAATTAATCTTAAACTGTTAAAAACAAAAACATTTGGTTGTGGTGCAGTAACACTCTACTATGAGCCGACTAAAAAATGAATGTTTAACTGGCAGGAATTTATCCCTGGGCAGCAAAATCTGGAAGGGTTCGCATAGCTGAAAAATATACCCTCGTCGAAATATCGCTATAGACCATAGCCCTGACTCATAAATTTCAACAAAAAAATATAACTTCAGGTCTAGGACGTTAGCGGTAACCGCAAAGACAATACTTCAAAATATTAAATCTTAACAAAAATGAAAAAAAGAATACCAATTACGCTGATACTTGTCGCAACATTCGGTCTTGGTTTCGCTTTCAATTCACTCCTTGCTAAAATTAGTAATGACCAGCCGTCACTGAAAAAAGCAACAGGCATCGGCGGTATTTTTTTTAAATGCAATGATCCCAAAAAAATCAGGGAGTGGTATCAAATTCATCTTGGTTTAAATACAAATCAATATGGGGCAGTTTTTGAGTGGAGACAAGGTGCAGATACAACAAAAAAAGGTTTTACGCAGTGGAGTCCATTTAAGGAAACAACGAAATATTTTGAACCTTCAACGAAGGATTTTATGATTAACTATAGAGTTGAAAATCTGGAAGCACTTATTGATCAGCTTAGAAAAGACAGTGTAACCATCGTGGACAAAGTTGAAACAGCGGATTACGGAAAATTTATCCATATCATGGACATAGAAGGTAATAAAGTCGAACTATGGGAGCCCAATGACATAGAATATGAAAAGCTGGGCAATAAAATGGGTGCTAAGACAACTAAATAAATAGAAAATCATTTTGAGACAAGGCGACGAACGCCATACAGCTTCATCAAAAACTGCTCCATGGCATTGGGTGGGAATCCAACAATAAGTCTAATGGCTTACGCGTCAGTTAAACTGGCCGGGTATTCGTTCTTTGGAAAAAAACTATATCAATAGTATAATAAAACCAGGCCACGACCCCTAGTATTCGGGGCGGTACGTACCTTGCTTGGCTTGTGGTCGGAATCAGCTCCCTTTTTCTTCTTAGCCATTTAACCTCAAATCAAGAAAGTTTATTTCTCATTTTTTTGATACCCATCCGTTTCTTAGAATGGTTTTTTATTCTATATGTATTCTTCGAAAGGAATGATTTCTCTTTTAAAAGAATCTTGGGGTTCTCCACACAGGGAATATTTTTTTCCTTTGCACTTGATATCCCGGTGATATTCTCTGTTTTTGCAATTCCCGAAGGGGTATGGATCTGTTAACTCTCCCTGGCTGTCTTGCCGGATAATCCATCTGCCAGTACGAACGAAATTCAAGCATAATATTTTTAAGGCTGGGCACTGGTTACTCTATTAAGTGTATCGGGTCTTATAGTACCGGATTTTTTGTAGATTCGGCTAATCAACAGTAAGACGTCGCAAATAAATCTTCGCGAATGAGAAAAATTGACTGCGGCTGATTCGGGTAGTATCCCTGCTTTTCGTAACTTTTCGATACAACGATTGCTCATCTACTGAATTTTATTAAATCACAGCCACATGAACCCAAGAATATCCCTGCTTGTTGTCCTTCTCTTTCTTTCTTTTTATTCCCAGGCACAAGAGGTAACACTATCTGCAGAACAGATCAGGGTCTTAACGCCCGACTGGAAAGGAGATCGTTTCGCAGACGGACGACCGAAGACTTCCGATGCACTTTTGATCCGGTTAAAAAATGTTTCTCTTGAAGAAGCCTGGGGTTATCTGCGCAACAAGGGTTATCAGAACCAGTTTGAGGGCGACTGGATGGTGATCCGTCCGGATTCGGTGATGACCGGCAGGGCGGTGACCGCACAATACATGCCGCTCAGACCCGACTATGACAAGCTGATAAAAGATAAGGGAAAAGCGGAGGGCCGGATTGGATCAACCAACTCCTGGCCCATTGATGTTTTAAAAGATGGAGACATTTATGTGGCCGATAGTTATGGCAAAATCGTGGATGGTACTTTAATCGGAGATAACCTGGGAAATGCGATTTACGCTCATTCACATCGTGGCGTGGTATTTTATGGCTCCGTGAGGGATATTGAAGGCCTTGATGAGATTGATGGATTCAATGGCTGGATAAAAGGATATGACCCTTCTTATATTCAGCAAATGATGCTGGGTAGTATCAATGCACCGATTAGGATTGGCCGGGCAACGGTGTTACCGGGTGATGTCGTGCTCGCAAAAAAAGGAGGTGTTGTTTTTATTCCACCGCAATTCCTGCAGGATCTGGTGCAGAATTCTGAGTTCGTACAATTGCGCGATGCATTTGGACATCAGCGCCTGCGCGAAGGCAAGTATACCCCGGGTCAGATTGATCAGCAATGGACCGATCCGATAAAAAAGGATTTTTTACAATGGCTGGACACGCAAAAAAACTTACCGATGTCAAGAAAAGAACTGGATGAATACATGAAGGAAAGAAACTGGTAACAAACGCCTAAGGCCTAACGCTTAAAGCTCAACGCAAATTCAAATCATTATCACCATGACACCTTCCCAGAAATTCCTACATAAAATCGGATTGAAGGATCCGGAAATTACAGAAGAACCAAAAACGATAAACCAGGAGCCGAAAGAAAACAGCCGCCGTGGTTTCTTAAAAAAATCCGCACTGGGGGGAATTAGCCTTGGCGGCGCTTTAATGTTTTCGCCAGTGGAAGATTTAATCGCCCGGAGCACGCAAAAAGTGAAACGCTTCTCGGGTCCCTCAGATTTGAAAATAACCGATATGCGTTATTGTATCATACAAAATGTTGGACGCACACCCATCATTCGTATTGATACCAACCAGGGCATTTACGGTTTGGGTGAAGTAAGAGACGGAGCAGATGAACGGTACGCGTTGATGTTAAAGAGCCGTTTACTGGGACAGAATCCCTGCAATGTCGAAATGATTTTTAAAACAATAAAACAATTTGGCGGTCCTGCCCGCCAGGGTGGGGGTGTTAGCGGCGTGGAAATGGCACTCTGGGACCTCTGTGGCAAAACCTACAATGTTCCCGTCTGGCAACTATTGGGCGGCCGTTACCGCGATAAAGTCAGAATGTATGCCGATACCCCTGAGGCACCGACACTGGATGAATTCAAAGCTAAGATTAAACACCGCCTGGAAGTACAGGGCATGACCTGGCTGAAAATGGATATTTCGATCGGCGAAGTAAAAGATATTCCGGGAGCCCTGAACAATGCTAAATTTTGGGGAACTGCGCTGGCACAGTGGAATGGTGGTTATATGGATTACGCCAATACCAAACATCCATTTACAGGTATTCAGATCAATGACAAGGGACTGGATGCGATGGCCAATATCATCAGTGAAGTTCGTTCTGTGGTGGGATATGATATTCCACTTTCTTCAGATCATTACGGACATTTTGATCTGAACAATGCCATTCGTTTTGGCAGGAAAGTGGAGCCCTATCGTTTAGCCTGGCTTGAAGATATGGTTCCCTGGGAATACCCGGAACAATACAAAACCATTTCAGATGCACTCGAAACGCCGATACTCACAGGAGAAGATATTTATTTATTAAGCGGATTCAAACCCTTAATCGATATTCATGCTGTAGACATTGTTCATCCCGACCTGGCAACAGCGGGCGGTCTGATGGAGACCAAGAGAATCGGTGATTATGCCGAGGAACATGGTGTTGCCATGGCCATGCATTTTGCAGGATCGCCAGTTTCATTTATGGCCAGCGTACATTGTGCTGCCGCTACACAAAATTTCCTGGCACTCGAACATCATTCGCTGGACAGTGAATGGTGGGATAGCCTGGTGAAAACCACTGATGGTCGTAAATTATTTGAGAAGGGCTTTGCAAACGTTCCCCTAACAGCGCCGGGACTGGGAATAGAATTAGTAGATGAAGAAGTGAAGAAACATTTAATTTCAACAGACAAATCTTATTTTGCCCCGACTCCTGACTGGGATGATAAACGATCACACGATCGGCCCTGGAGCTGATTGGATATAATTTGGAGAAAATTGCAGGAGACCGTGTGAAGGAAATGGTTAACAGCGTTCTAACGGATTACTGGATTCTAAATAGAAGATTTAATTTGTTCCAGTCTTTGTTCAAAAAGAACGTCTGCAGGTATCGAAATACAATACGGTTCGAATGCCTGCATTAATTCGGCCGAATGGATCTCCCTGCGCTGGGTTTTTAAATTAAAGTGTACAAAATTTGTCCATAAAAAGGCTTTCAACACTGTCTTCTCCCTATTCCACATGCTCATTTCCACCAGTATTTCCCGATCATCCATCCGGATCAAGGCGGACTGGATGACGACTGTTTCCATTAACAGGGCAGGTTTCAGGTAAACGATCTGATTCTTACTCACCACCCAGCTGATTCCTTTTTCCCTTGCAAGTTCATAGATATTGAAATGATGGAACTGCATTAAATGGTCCTCCCTGGCATTAATAAAATAATCCAGATAACGGGAATTGTTCAGGTGATTGAATGGATCACAGTCCGGGAACCGGATCAGTGTCTGCGTCTCCCAGGTTTTTTGAATGAGTTCCAATTTCTTCAATTAATCTTTATAGCCTGATCATCCCCGGCAGATTTGATTCCTCATGTTGATTGTGGTATTGAGGATCATGAAGCGTTGATCACTTAAATGTACTTTTAAAAAAGGGAAAAATATAAACTATCCACACGTAACTCCTTATTCTTTTATCAACCTGACTGCGATCCCACCACCTGGCGCCAGGTGCATGGGCATTTTACTCCCGGGTTCAATATTTATCTTTTCAATAATATAGTCCATCGCATTCCGGTCGGCATTGATTCCATCCCGGCAGACCGTCGCCCTATAACGCCCGGCGGGCAGAAAAGAAAAATCCAGCGTGCAGTCATAGGCATTTTCTCCCGACATGCCGCCGATATACCAGTTGTTTCCACTTCTCCGTGCGGTTACGATATGTTCGGCTACCCTTGCCTGTAATATCATTGTCGTATCCCAGACTGTTGGAAAAGAGCCGAGCAATTCCATAAAATCCGGTTCCAGATATCCCTGCGAAGGGTTTCCCGAAAAGATCTGCATGGGATTATCATAGACCAGAAACATAGCCAGTTGTTGACAACGGGTTGTCTGACTCATTACTTTTCCCCAGATGGGCCGGAACATTTTCGGGGTTGCATTGTCCAACAATCCGGGTTCATAGTCCAGGGGCCCGGCCAGCATTCGGGTAAAGGGAATCGTGCAATTATGCGCAGCAGTTGGTTTATCGCTCCATGCATTATATTCACTGCCCAGCACACCTTCCCGGGTGATATTATTCGGATAGGTTCTGTTGAATCCCTTGGGCGGATAAGCGCCGTGAAACATGATCATGATCTTCGCTTTCGCACAAGCCTCTGCGATCTTTTTATAAAAACGAACTGTTTTCTGATCATCCCGGTCAATAAAATCTGTCATGACAAAATCTATGCCCCACCGTTGAAATTGTTTGAGCGCACTATCGAGTTGTCGGTCCAGCGTCATGGATAGTGTCCACATGCTGATGCCGATGCCGCGTAATTTCGCATAAGCCACCAGGGTATCCATATTGATCCCGGGACTGATTTTAAAAAGATCCTTCGTGTCGCTCCATCCTGCATCCATCATGATGCGATTGAACCCAAAGCGTTTTGCAAAATCAATATAATATTTATAGGAGTCCGTATTGATGCCTGTACGGAATGGCACATTAAACAAATTGATGTCGATGATCCATTCGTCCGTGCATTTGCCCGGATGAATCCAGTCGGTTTCTTTAATGGTGCTTGGGGAAGCGAGACGATACACGAGGTCATTTGCCGGCAGGTCTTTATCCTGACGTGCAATTAACATCACCCGCCAGGGAAAATTTCTTGTACCCCTTGTTTTTGCAATATAGTTTGCACGTTTGCTCACCACCCTTTCCGGATATTCGCCATCTGCTATTACTTCTTCCTGCGGATAAGCAGCAAATGCTCCTCTGAGTGCGTCAGTTCCCTGACCCTGCAGAAACATACCGGGATA
>JBGPBW010000206.1:0-8774 GCA_041481385.1 Puia sp. | reverse complement strand
CTTTACTAAATAGAATTTATGGAACAATCCTTCTTCACCGAAAAGCAAATGCCCTCGCCGAAATTGACGATGTACTGCGATGAAGATTCAAACCTGCGGTTTCTCCGCTTTGCCGATAAAAGGGAATCCTTCGCCTGGGTACAACCTGAGAACATTCTCTTTGTAAAAAGTGCTGATCACTATGTAAAAGCATTAGTGGAATCTGGCGGGGAAAAAAAATGGATGATCCGCCATTCCACGTTAAAAGAATTGCTTTCAATACTTACTCAAAAGTATTTCATTCGACTGAACAAATTTTATGTAATCAACAGAAAAGAATTTTCCCATTTCGATGAGAAAGGAAAGATGCTTTACCTCCTGGATGGTTTTTCAATAGCAGTTAGTCATCGTGTCGCCAAATATATGGTCTATTCACTTAGATAGAATTGCGGCATCTATACGTGAAATGCAATTCGCGAAATATACTTGATAGCCGCTGTTTGCATTATTAAATTGGGAGCAATTGTTTCAATTACTGTCCACAAAGACAACTAACAACATTTTATTAGAGTCCATGCTTTATAATAAGTATAAAACTATCGTTCTGGTCCTCTTCATTGGATTTTTTCTTTTTAACCATAAAAAACCTTAACTATGATTATTTGCATGCAGGGTAACTGGACGGTTACCGTTAAAACTAAAAGTGCTTCTTTTGCCCAGCGATTCGTTATTACAGGTGCCACTGCGGGTAACGGAATTCATAATGGTGTGGTCGGTACATCTGTAAATGTAACCGGAATTCATTGGGCGATTTCGATTCAGCATGATCCGGGTACAGGATTCCGTGCTTCTGATTCCCGCATAAAATTCCCTGTTGTTTCTGGAGGCAATTATGTATTCGATATTGAGTCGAACGATAGCGGTGGAGATCTGGATTTCAATGACCTGATTCTCAATTGTAGCACACCTGTGATGAGCGATGATTATCTGATTTACGGGCATGTGAAAGATTATTCAGGGCTTTGTATTTATAATCCATGCTTTTCAAGGTATCTGGTTATCGAAACTGCGGCCGCTCTTCAGGCTGCATTAAGAAACCCGCTGGTGAAAGCAGCACTTACGCAGCTTTATCCTGAGCGTGTACTGACACCCGTGATTATAAATCCCAACCCGCCCGATCCCGCTCCATTTATTCCGATGATCATTAATTTGTTGGATTCGCAACAGATTCCTTCAAAAACGGCCAGCATTTTCCGTCCGCAGATTTCTCAAAAAGCAGAAACTGAAACTTCAAGAAAATCGTCCAGGAACAAGGATTCAGTGGCAGACACTACAGATAGAATGGATTCATTTGCTTTTGATAAAAATATCACACTGTCTTCCTCATCCGAGACCCAATCTGCCAAATTCACTTACGATAAAGTAGGATTAGCCTCAATCATCGACAATGTGCATCTCTTTTGTACATCAGAAGATGTCACAAATCAAACCCTGAATTTTCAGGAGTACGACAGAACAACTTCGGAACTGGGAGGGGGCCCCTACACGGGTGGTGGCAACAGGCTCGATCTGGGGTTTGCTGTTACAGACATGAACGGAAATTATATTTTCCGGTTCAAACAGACTTTTTCTGAGTTGGTCAATGAAATATTTAACGACGTGGGTGTTGGAGAAAATGTGTTTGTACAGGCACGCCCGGATATTATTGTCAGGATTCCGGATACAAACCCCTCTTTCAACGTATTATTCGAAAGCGCTCCTTATTTCAATGTGCCCAATCTGAAACGTATCGATCTGTGCTTTCCAAAATCAGTGTTACATCATACACAACTCTGCGCTAATGGAAACCTGATCGGTCAACTTGGTAATGTTTTTATTGGTGGCCCTCAGAATCAAACCAATATTCCCCAGGCAAGGGTAACTGCATTGAATGCGCTTAAAATCGATGGAAAAATTACCGTGCATGATACGACCAGCTCTTTGGTTGACTGCGGCTGCTGGGTAGGGAGAATTGATCTGAAAGGTTGCATGAACAACCCTAATGCAGTTCATTATACGATACGTCATGGAAAGACTGCGGGCTCCTGGGATGATTTTGTTTCAGAAGAATATCATCACCCTAAAGTCTCCAATTACAATACAAATAGTCCAGGTACCAAGGTAGGCCCATTTTTAGTTAGCCTCAAAGTCGATGGAGGAGTACCACAAACGGTTCATGCTTATACCAATATCCAACGAGAAGCATTTTTCCTTGGTGCGGACTGGATATTCGACAGTATTGACAGGTATATTCAGCTGACTTCGAGTTTATACGAAGCCGGGGTCCCCGGTACCGTATATTTTAGAGTTGATGCTTATGACAGTGGGGGAAATCCCATTTCTTCTGATATGATCTCACTTTATATTGATAATAGTGCTGTAGACGCTATCGTTTCAGATGCCTTTTTTAATACTTCAGTAGATAACAATTGTGTATTGTTTAACCTGACAGAAGCGGAAATGACAAATCCCTTAAGGATATTCTTCAAAGCCAATCACCTGAACGGATTCCTTAATTATTACGCTGTATATATGGGCAAAGGGAAATTTAATTCCCCGTTCCCGACAACAGATAGTCCGGTAGGTGGGGCAAATGGAAACTACAATCCTGCAGGTGATCCGTTCTGTGCAGGTTTTATTGGTTCGGCGAACAAATTTGGTGGTAGTACAGGTATCGTGGAATTGGATTTGACGCCTGCTTCGGGTGGATGGCTGGCAGCCGATGAAGAATTTTGCACTTTTGTGGTGAATCTTACTTACCAGAAACGTTGTACAGACGGTTATTCGGTTTGCGGTGGCGTAGGACCTGTTCAATTCATTTTTGGAATTAAAAGAGCCTGACGCGTGATCTGGTTTCACCTGGCGATTTCCATTTTGGCCGTTTGGCGCATTACGCATTTGTTCCAGGCAGAAGATGTCCATGGGGACTGATCTTTAAAATTCGGGCATTAGCAGGCAAAGGGTTTTTCGGATCGCTCATGGACTGTTTTTACTGCCTTTCCATTTGGGTGGCTCTGCCGTTCGGTTATTGCCTGGACGATTCATGGCTTAATAGGTTTATGTTATGGATGGCCTATTCAGCAGGGGCAATTTTACTGAATGATATTTTTGAAAAAAAGGAAGACTAAAATCCTGGTGTTATTTATCCAAAATAAATTCAATCGATCATGGGATGCTGTAATCAAAAAAGAAGGGAATTTGCACGGCAGGTTCAACAGGTTTCATCCATTGAAAATGATACTAAACTCAATCTGATACCTGTGCAAACATCCGCTCACCAATCATTTCGTTTCAGATACGTTGGCAAAAGTTCTGTTACCATAAGAGGAACGATCAGTAAAAAGTTATATCGGTTTAATAGTCCATTGGCAGAACTGGAAATCGATCATCGCGATTCAGGTGTTTTTTTTGCATTTCCTGAAATGGTAAAAGTTCATTAAGATCAACATTTTTAAAAAAATTATTTAACATCTAAACCTTATTATCATGGCAACTTCAGAAAAACAAACAGACCTGTTTATATCGCTCCCTTTCTGGTATGTTTACAATGTAAAAATGGTATGTGGAATTCAGGACAGAAAAGTTTCAGAGTCTTGTATGAATGGTGCTGAAAAAGGCGAACACGGTATTTTAAGCCGGGGCATATATTCTACGGAGGTAAATATTTTTAATTACCACGATCATGCTCCCGCACATATTTACAAGTATTATGCTCCCCTGGTGGTGGAAAATAAAATCATAGGTTTTGAACCCAGACAACAAAGAGCAAAGCTAATAGCCAGAATTGTACTTGAGCCAAATTCTGCCACAGGAGATGATTGTTGTGGAATAGAACAATTATTAAAAGTGAAAAACATGCTGAATATTGGATTTTTAAAAATTGTCAGCAATGTTGATTTAACGGTTACGGCAGTATATACCGTGGCCGATATAGAAAAAAACAGCGTTGTAAGCATAGACGTTGAACAAATTAATGGCAAAACGACAACTATTTTTAACAGGGAATAGTTATGGCGCGCCTCTGCCGTCAAAATATCAGCCTTTGAATGCATAAAATAAAGTTACATTCCATAAAAAGGGGTTATCACCAGGAATATTTGTTTTTATGGTTTTATTAATGGTGGATTGCAATGAAAACGGAAAATTTATTTTCATTAGTGTTGCTGAAGAAGTAAAATAAACTCCGTCTTTTTTATCTATGTTCAGATAATAAAACTGCGGTACCCACTGAAGGAATAGCTGCCTGGTGATTTTGATATTTGAAAAGTTACTGTTGACCGTGACAAAATGCACATTCCCGGGCCCGTTTAACTGCAAACCGTGGGCGTACAGATAATAAATGCCGACACTTATATTTTCAGAAAGCATATAGGAAGGTGCAAGTTCACCTGCCAGAAACTGTTGTGTGTGCAACAGGGTCTTTGAGCCTTCTCTTGCTGAATCTGCCCCAACGATGAAATTGATTGCCGGGTGTGCACCTGCATTCAACCTGAACTTTCCATTCGTCAAAATTTTATATCTCCACCAAAGCGCCACACCACCGCGTTTTACATCCAGTGTGAAGCGGACGTCAGGTTCAAAGCTTAGCCTTTTTTCTCCCACCGACATGAGGAGTATAACAGCAGGCTTATCGAATGTAAATGTTGGCACTACGGAAATTCCATTATTTGTAATACCCGCAGAACCCGTAAAATGGGTAATTGGTTTGGTGTTGCCTGGGGTTTGTGACCGGGTGATGCCTGAAAAATGAACAAGCATAATGATGAGCGGTATTTTAATGGTGCAGGTTGAAGTTGTGAAATATTTCATTAGTAATCGTTTTGTCTCCTGCAAAGGTCAAAACCATCATGCAGGTAATGATTATATGCATTACTGCAAGGCTTACCATTTTTACTGTTTTCATCACGTTAAATCAAGAGATTTGTAATTATGCAGTAATTTTGAATGATCAAAACAGGGCGTTATGAATGACATCATACAATTTGACACAGTTGTTCAATACAACACGTTCAATAATCATGAAACACTGCATCCGCTGGTGAGTGTGGTTGACCTGTCGAAAGCTACCTGTACGCAGGATAAACGAATGAATATGGGTATTTATACCGTGTTTTTGAAGGATGTTAAGTGTGGTGATATGCGGTATGGAAATAATTATTACGACTACCAGGAAGGAACATTAATATTCTTTGCACCGGGTCAGGTTTTTTCCCTGGAAAATGGGGGAGAAACTTACGAATCCAGGGGTTATGCTTTGGTGTTTCATCCTGATCTGGTGCGTGGCACCCCGCTTGGCCGCCGTATGCATGAGTACAGTTTCTTCAGCTATAATGTAAATGAAGCGCTTCATTTATCAGAACAGGAAAGACAGGTCGTTATAGATTGTCTTCATAAAATCAGGTTCGAATTACAACATGCGGTTGACAAACACAGTAGAACACTGATTGTTTCAAACATTGAACTATTTCTCAATTACTGTACACGTTTTTACGACCGCCAGTTCATTACCCGGGAAAATGCGCATAAAGGAACTTTACAAAAATTCGAAAGCCTGCTGAATGACTATTTTACTTCCGATAAACCGCAAATGAATGGTTTGCCTTCCGTAGCCTGGTGTGCCGGCGAACTGCATTTATCGCCGAATTATTTTGGTGACCTGGTGAAAAAAGAAACCGGCAAATCAGCACAGGAGTACATACAAACAAAACTGATAGACGTAGCCAAAGAAAAAATATTTGATATGAATAAATCAGTCAGCGAAGTGGCTTATGAATTAGGTTTTAAATATCCCGCTCATTTCACCAGGTTATTTAAGCAACGCGTGGGGCAGTCTCCAAATGAATACAGGATGGTCAACTAGGCCGGCGAGCATTCCCGAATCGAATACGTGCAAAGTATTGGTCGTTTTATATTGCAACCAATCTTCATACATATTATACCCGATCGGGTACAAAATGGGTACCGAATATTACCGCTCAAAAAAAGCACCGCAAGAATATCATCAAACCGGATAGCGGAACACTCATTATCCCTCACTCCGCATGCAGTGAGTCCGCAGTCAGATAAAATAATTTATCCATATCTCGCCATATCTGCTAACTCATATAGTTTAAACTGAGATTTTACTGATCGTCCCGCTGTTCAATTATTAAACGCCGGAGGATGAACGGAAACTGCCAATGGGGAATTGCCGTCATTTTCGACTCCAATGTCTTATACTATTGCACCCTCATTGAATCTCTTCTTGAAATTTCTAAACTCTAAATTTTATTATGAAAGTGTCATTTAAGCTTTTCCTGGCTTCGATAGCCATTGCCTCATTTGCCAGCTGTTCCAAAGATTACAACGCTATTCCTAATCAGCAGGGATACAAATCGCAACCAAATCAAAACAAGAAGCCGGAAGCACTTGTTTTTAGAGCATCCGGAGACATAGACTCTGCATTGAGTCATTTTCGTAATTTACTGGGTACGTTAAATACCGTTCCCGGTGCAGGACCTGGTCGCAGGGAAATAAACTGGGATGGCGTGCCCGCTGCACTAACCAATAACTTTCTTTTTCCCGGCGATTTTTTTGGAGCCAGCGATCCTGCTTTGCCAGCCGGAAGAAAGAGAGGACTAATTGCTACTACTCCCGGCACGGGTTTCAGTATTAGTGACAGTGATTTTTTGTTTATTAACCCAACATACCCGGCCCAGTTCAATGCCTTTAGTCTACCAAAGACATTTATTGCTGTGGGCAGCAATATCACCGATAATTTCTTTAAAATTCCGGGCACGAACACAGATGCCACGATACAGGGTTTTGGAGTAGTGTTTAGTGATGTAGATAATGCATCATCTACTTCAATGGAATTTTATAATGGAGACGTATTGCTGGGTTCTTTTAAAGTGCCTAACAATGGTAATAATAATCCTGGTGGTTTTTCATTCCTGGGCGTTTACTTCCCCAATGATAAAGTGACCCGCGTACGAATCTTTAGCGGCAGCGCTCCTCTTTCAGCAAGACAGAATGATATTTCTGATGGTGGTGGTGAAGACCTGGTTGTTATGGACGATTTCATTTACAGTGAACCACAAAATTAATTCATCCCGTACCGAACGGGGCTGTCTATGCGGGTCGTATAACCTTGCTGTTAGCGACCTCGCATTGACCTTGCCTTCGCTTTGATTATTTACAATTAGTCTTCTCTTTTTAAATCGATAATTCTAAATAAATTGCCTTTAGAAATTAAAGTCCCGTGCATTTCGTTACCAGTTAATTTAAATTCCCACCTGACCTGCTTAACGCTATCAATTAAAAATAGAATCTTTTGATGCGGATCATACGTAAAGTTCAGCGTCCCCATATCATTTTCTTTTCCATCGATTATTTTACTCGCACTAACCTGATATGAATTACTACTGCTAACTTTTAAAATATGATAAACGACGCTTTCATCATGACAGGAAGAATTTTTAACCTGGCACAAAGATGTGCCTTTCCAAACGCCTGCAATAGTTTGAGCAGTTGAAACTTTTCCAAGTGTCAAAAGAAGCGTAAGTATGAAGAATATTTTAATTTTCATATCGTGGGAAGTTTGATAACGTTTATCGTTTGGGGGCTTAATCCGTCAGCCGGCACTTGTTTACCAACGCTGTTGTCAATGAATCCAAATTTCTTTCCATCAATGTGAATTGTCTGTCATGCTGATACCCGGACGATCAGGTTTTCTTTTTAATGAAGACTGACGGATAATCATTGCTGAGTTGATAATAATGGTATTTATTTTCTGTATGGTGCTTTCGCCATTTAAATGCCCAATAATCGTTGTTGCAGCTACTTCTCCCATTTCTCTTCCGGCATAATGGATCGTAGTGAGGGCCGGCTCAACAATTTTTCCAATAACGTCATTATTAAAGCCAACGATGGCTATATCATCCGGAATGGCCACGTGATTTTCTTTCAGAACCCGCATGCTCACTGCGGCTACAAAATCATTGGCGATAAATGCGCCGTCGGGCATAGGTTTCATGGCTAGAATCTGATTCGCAGCACTGATGCCTGCCTGTTCGCTCAGATCCTTAATAATTACCAGATTTTCGTCATAGGGTAAACCAAAATCGTATAGGGCATCCCTATATCCCCGCAATCTTTCAGAATAGACATTCCTGGAAAGACTCGAAGTGACGATTACAATTTTTTTACAGCCCTGCTCTATCAAATGAGTGGTCGCTTCATATCCACATTTGTAGTTGTCAATGATTACAGCCGTATACTTATCGCTTTTTTCCACGCGATCAAAAAAGACTACGGGAATGTGTTTTTCCGAAAAAGAACTGAAATGATCCAGGTTTGCAGTATCAATCGAAAGCGATGCAATTAATCCATCCACTCTTTTCTGAAACAGATTCTTAGCATTGGATATCTCCTTTTTATAACTTTCAGCCGAATGGGCGATCAGAAGATCATATCCGGCTTCTGCCGTCACCTTTTCAATTCCTGCAAGCACCGAATTAATAAAGTTGCTTTGCAATTCATGAACAATACAGCCGATAGTATGGGTCTTTTGACTCCTGAGATTTCTTGCAAAATAATTGGTCCGGTAACCCATCTTTTCCGCATGCTCAAAAATCCTTTTCCGGGTTTTCAGGCTGATCAGTGGATCATCTTTTAATGCACGGCTTACAGTTGCACTTGAAACCTGCAACTGCTGCGCGAGATCGTAAATCGTGATTTCCTTCCCTTTCATTTTTTAAAAATATTGAAATCGACCG
>JBGPBW010000205.1:0-8790 GCA_041481385.1 Puia sp. | reverse complement strand
GGTATTTTTCCACCAGCCTGAGAATATGTTCGATCTGGTCTACCGGGATGCCGAATTTACTTTTGTCGTGCCCCGTGGAGATTTTCATATTACCACCAGCGAGAATATTCGGGCGCAGGCGTATGCCTACCGGATATGTATAACCGAAGGCAGCGCCGAATTTTTCCAGGTTGGATAAACTGTCGATATTGATATACACGCCCAATTCCTTTGCCTCCCTGATTTCATCAAAATCAATTCCGTTTGATGTATACAGGATGCGGGATGTGGGAAAGCCTGCGTGCAGGGCAAGTTTCACTTCATTGATGGAACTGCAGTCCACATTGGCTCCCAGGTTCCGGATATAACGCAGGATATTCACATTGGTGAGCGCCTTGCAGGCATAGAAAAATATCGTATCGGTATTACTAAATGCTTTCTGCAGTTTCCCAAACTGTTCCTTTATTTTTTCTGCGTGGTATACGTAGAGTGGTGTTCCGTATTGCTCTGCTATATTAATGAGTTCGGCCGGGGAAAGGGAGGTTGTCATGATCACGTATAGTTCGCGAAGATAAGAAGCAAGTGTGAAAGTGTGGAAGTGTGGAGGTGTGGGAGTATGATACCCATTAATAATTAATAATTGATAATTATATCTCCTCTTCCGGATTAATTGGATCCTCGGCGTTATTCTCCAGTAATTCGCCTTCTTCACTCACTACCAGGGCAGTATTTATCTCAACAGCTGCAGGAGTATAATTGATCAGCGAGGGTTCTTCCAGACTTTCACTCAGTACTTCGCGCAGCCGCGGGAGGTCGGAGGTCTGGTTGATGCCAAAATAATCCATAAAAGATTTGGATGTGGAATAGATTAACGGTTTTCCCGGCATATCCTCGTTGCGTCCGATGATTACGATGAGTTCTTTTTCCAATAGTTTCTGAATGGAATAATCACTGTTTACGCCGCGGATGGATTCGATCTCTCCTTTGGTGATGGGCTGTTTATAAGCTACAATCGACAGGGTTTCCAGTGCTGCGGTAGACAGTCGTTTCAGAAATTTCTCCCCGTTGAGTTGAGCAATCGTCTTATGAAAGGATTTCTTTGAGAGAAACTGCCATCCACCGCCACTCTCACGAACTTCGAATGGATAGAATTCCGTATTGTACTTTGCTACGATGCCGTCGATGCCCGTGCATATCTGGTCGAGGGTAAGTTTATCATCCATGAAACCAAAAGCATTATTGAGCAGCTCAGTTATTTCGATGGCCGTCAGTGGCTTGTCGCTGGCAAAAATCAGGGCCTCAATATGGGGTATTAAGTCGGAAAGATCCATTGTTCAATTTGAAAATTTGGAAATTTGGAAATTTGGAAATTGAATTCAGTCAAATTTCCGTTCTGTGCAAATTAGATAATACGAATTCAAATAGTAAACTTCATTCAGGAGAGATTCTCACAATTCACTCACATTCTCACCCACCTTCGCGTACCCCCACACTCCCACCCATCTTCGCAGCGTTATCGCCTTCGCTACCGCTTCGGCGGTCAAGTCGGTGGGCAACGTACTCCCACACTCCCATACTCCCATACTTGTAGTTAGCCCTCCAGTGCTGCTGCTCCAGACACGATTTCCGTCAATTCGGTGGTGATCGCTGCCTGACGGGCGCGGTTATAGGAAATGCGCAGACTTTTCAGGATCTCATTGGCGTTGTCCGTTGCCTTGTCCATGGCCGTCATACGGGCTCCATGTTCGGAAGCATTGGCGTCCAGCACTGCTTTAAACAGCTGGGTATTGAGGATCTTCGGCATGAGCTCTGCGAGGATCACTTCTCTGGAAGGTTCGAATATAAAATCGCTGACAGCGGCCCCGGGCGCTTTCTTTGTTTTCGGAATCGGGAGAAAGGGCTCGACGACGAAAGTCTGAGAAGCTGCATTCTTAAATTGGCTGTATACGATTTCAACAGCATCAAATTCCCGGTTCAAAAAAGCTTTTACAGCAGCTTCCGCGCAAAGCTGGACCGACTCAAAATGAAGATGTTGAAATATATCGCGGAATTCTCCGTTTACTTTATAGTTGTTCTTCAGGAAATGTTCATAGCCTTTCTTACCAATACTCCAGATGATTGAATTGCCTTTGGCTGTTTGCGCGGGATATTTATCGTGCAGGGTGGCCTTTGCCAGTTTAATCAGTGTTGAATTGTAAGCACCACAGGATGAACGGTCGCTGGTGATCACGATCAGCAAAACCTTTTCAACCGGTCTTGGGGCGGACAAAGCGGAGCTGGCATCGTCCATAGAACCGCTCACGATGTTGCCGAGAACCTGCTGAAGTTTTTTGGAATAGGGCCGCATCTGCTGAATCGCTTCCTGGGCTTTCCGCAGTTTTGTGGCGCTGATCATCTTCATCGCCTTGGTGATTTGCTGTGTGCTTTGGATTGATTTGATCCGGTTACGAACTTCCTTCAGTTGTCCTGCCATATGGGTATTTTAAGCCGGCTGCAAAGGTAAAGCAACCGCCCCGAAAAGCTGGCGACTTTTTTAAAAATAAGCCCTTATGAAGGCCTTTGAAAAGATCAGCGAAAAATTTACAGTACCTTTGCAACCCCTTTATAACTATGTCTAAATCAAAGAAGAAAGATCGACCTGTTATCCTGATTACAAATGATGATGGCATTTTGGCTCCGGGAATCCGGAACCTCGTGGAAGCCGTCAAAGACCTGGGGAAAGTAGTAGTCGTGGCTCCCGATAAACCCCAGTCGGGTATGGGTCATGCCATTACCATCGGCCTGCCCCTGCGATTGCATCCGGTAACTCTTTTTGAAGGTATTGAAGCTTTTCAGTGCTCCGGAACACCGGTTGATTGTGTAAAACTGGCCGTGGACAAGGTCCTGCACCGTAAACCCGATATCTGCCTCAGCGGAATTAACCACGGGGCCAATCATTCCATTAATGTGATTTACTCCGGTACCATGTCAGCAGCAGTTGAAGCCGCCATCGAAAGTATACCCTCAGCGGGATTCTCTCTGCTGGATCATAGCGTTGAAGCGGATTTTACCGGAGCGAGACAATATGCCCGTTTAGTCGTTCAGCAGATGTTATCGACTAATCTGGATAAACATACAGTTCTGAATGTAAATATTCCGGCTGTGCCAGCCGAGCTCATCAAGGGTATACGGATTTGCAAACAGGCTTATGCAAAATATGAGGAAGATTTTATTGAACGCAGTGATCCCAACGGTAAGAAATACTTCTGGCTTACCGGCGAATTTGTAAACTTTGATAAGGGACGTGATTCGGATGTCTGGGCGCTGGAACATAATTATGTAAGTGTCGTACCTGTACAATTTGATTTGACGAATTACGTTTTGAAAGCCAAACTTGAAAAATCCTGGAAATTTTGATATTTAAAAAAGATCATTTAAAATTCGGCATCCTCCTGGGTATACTCGGACCCCTAATTGCCATGGTCATTTATTATTTTTGGGTTTTCAGCCGGACCATCAGCTTCCGCGAATATTTCTACGTCCTGCATACAAACCTGCAATTGCTTACGGCCATCAGCAGCATTTCTCTACTGGCCAATGCTGTTTTGTTTACCGTCTATATCAACACCCACCGTGATAAAACCGCCAAAGGTATTTTTGTGGCCACTTTGGTTTATGGCATTTTTGTGCTTGTGTACAAGCTTGTTCACTAAACTTGAAGCGTGAGGCGTGAGGCTTGAAGCTTTTATATCCTTCAAATCGAAAAGCATTAATCTTTAATCATTAATATTTAATAATTCGGCATTACGCCTTGCGCCTCACCCCTTATGTCTTAAGCCTTACGCGTTAAGCGTTCAGCGTTCATTATCTTTGACCATACATGAAGTATTACATCATTGCAGGAGAGGCATCCGGTGACCTGCACGGCAGCAACCTGATCCTGGAGATTAGAAAAAAGGATAAAACCGCTACAATCCGCGGATGGGGCGGAGGACTTATGAAGGAGGCTGGGGCCGAAATCGTAAAAGATTACCGTGACCTCGCATTTATGGGTTTTACAGAAGTGATCAGCAACCTGCCAACCATTCTTCGTAATATCAAATTTTGCAAATCGGATATACTGCAGTTCAAACCGGATGTGGTCATATTTATTGACTATCCCGGATTTAACCTGCGCATTGCCGAATGGGCGCATAAAACAGGCTTCCGGACCGTATACTATATTTCACCACAGGTTTGGGCATGGAAGGAGAGCCGCGTGAAAACGATCCGGGATTATGTTGACAAAATGCTGGTTATCCTTCCATTTGAAAAAGCATTTTTTCAGCGTTGGGACTATACCACGGAATATGTGGGCCACCCTCTGGTAGAAGTCATCGAACGGTATAAGGCATCCGCTGAAGGGGGCCAGGCTCCGGAAATTTACATGTCCGGCGGCATTCAGTCGAAACTAAAACTTCCCTTAATTGCCTGTTTGCCTGGAAGCCGCAAACAGGAGATCCTGAAGAAACTGCCCGTTATGATGAAGGCAAGCCTGTCGTTTCCTGACTACCAGTTTGTGGTCGCCGAAGCGCCTGGTCTCGATCCGGAATTTTATGATGAGATTCTTAGAGCTTACCCGAACGCAGGAAGGGTAAGGAATCAAACCTATTCCCTGCTCAAACATGCACAAGCTGCCTGTGTTACGTCAGGTACGGCAACGCTGGAAACCGCTCTGTTTGGCGTTCCTGAAGTAATTTGTTATAAAGGAAGTTCTATTTCTTACCAGATTGCGAAACGGCTGATCAAAGTAAAATATATTTCACTGGTCAATCTGATTATGGACCGTCCCGTAGTCAGGGAACTTATCCAGGAAGAAATGAATGCTGAAAATATTGTTGCCGAGTTAAGGAAGTTGTTAACAGATGAGGACACCAGAATACGGATCCGAAAGGATTATGGGGAACTGCATGATTTGCTTTCCCAGGGCGGTAACGCCTCTGAAAAAGCTGCGTCGCTCATCGTTGAATTTGTAAAATCGCGATGAGAAATTTGAAAAATTGATTGCTTAAAAAAGATGATCAATTGAAGATTGATCAGTTAAGGACTGATTGACCAAGAATTGACTGATTAAAGATTGATCGATTAGGAAACCGAATGATTGAAAATTGATGTATTTGAAAATCATTTCCAAATTTCCAAATTTGCAAATTATTTAGTGTCTCTTAAATACCATTCTGAAAATAATAATCAGCAGCCCAACCAGGAACATGAAGATGGAAATCCTGTTGATCGTATTCATATAGCCGATCCAACTGCTTGTCGGTTCGTTCGGATCCCTTTTTCTGATATACAGATATTCAGCCAGTTTACGTAAGATACCCATGGTGTTGGATTCAAAGATAAATAACAAGTGCTACCGGGATATGTTCAGAATGAATATATTTGCAGCTCGTTTACATTACCATCTTGGCCAAAGCTTCGGAAGACGCGTTATCCCGCTGAAATCGGGACACCGTCGGCGCAAGGTCATGGGGGGATTAGCTCATCTGGTAGAGCGCTAGCATGGCATGTTAGAGGTGACCGGTTCGATCCCGGTATCCTCCACTTTTTAAAACCTGCAATTGATTTTGCAGGTTTTTTTATTCTTCATCCGGGGGCGGACTCACCACCGTCCAACCACCATCCACGATAATGGTCTGACCTGTAATATGTCTTGCTCGATCAGAAACCAGGAAAAGGGCGGTATTGGCAATATCCCTTGTGCCGGCCGGGCGGCCCAGGGGCGTAATCCGCGACCAGGTGTTTATATAAGCAGGATCCAACAAAGTGCGTTCCGTGAGTGTGGCACCCGGCGCTATGGCATTCACTGTGATCTGATACGGCGACAGTTCGATCACCAGATTTTTGGCGAGCATTTCCAAGGCGGCTTTGCTCATGCCGTAGGCTGCCAGATTTTTATGCGCCTGGTGTCCGGTCACCGACGACATTAATAAAATTGACCCTCCGCTTTTTTGTTTGATCATCTGATGGGCTGCGGCCTGCGCGAGAAAGAAAGAGCCACCCAGATTTACCTGCATCACTTTGAAAAAAGCTTCAGGAGAATAACTGAGAAAATCCCCAAATAACGTAATGCCAGCATTGGCAATAACGAGATCCAGTTTCCGGAACCTGGTTACAGCTTCATCCACCAGTTTATGGATTACTGCGATATTACCGGCATCTCCGGCCACAGCAATACATGCTGATTCCCATTCGCCGTTGATTTGCGCTGCTGCTTTGTCGCCCAGTTCCCAATCAACATCATTCAGTATAACTTTTGCTCCTTCCTGCGCAAGACTACGGCAAATTTCAAATCCGATTCCCTGGCCGGCTCCGGTGACGATCGCGGTTTTATCTTTGAATTCCCTCATAATTTGGTCGACCGTTGACCGATATAAAAAGTTTTATGCACGCTCTCACACTCCCATACTCCCATACTCACATACTTTCCGTCCAACTCGTCGTGTAGTCCGGGTTTTCAATAGCCAATGCAGTGTCGGTTAGTGACAGGGGATGAAAAGTGTCCACCATCACGGCCAGTTCTTTGGTTTCTTTTGCCCCCAGGCTTTTTTCAACAGTACCCGGATGAGGTCCGTGCGAAATGCCTGCCGGGTGAAGCGTGATCATACCGCGGGTGACCATTTTCCGGCTCATAAAATCCCCATCCACATAATATAATAATTCATCACTGTCGATATTACTGTGGTTATAGGGTACCGGTATGGACAAAGGATGATAGTCAAACATTCTCGGAACAAAACTGCATACGACAAAATTATTTCCTTCAAAAGTGAGATGAACGGGCGGTGGCTGGTGCACCCGGCCAGTGATGGGTTCGAAATTTAAGATAGAAAAAATATAAGGATAACAACACCCATCCCAACCCACCACATCAAAAGGATGATGGGCATAGTGGATTCCATACAGCATGCCTTTCTTTTTAATGCGCACGAGGAAATCGCCACTTTCATCCCTGGGTCCAAGGAAAACCGGTGTACGCATGTCTCTTTCACAATAAGGAGAATGTTCGAGTAACTGTCCGTATTTGCTGATGTATTTTTTAGGATACCGTATCGGGCTGAAGGATTCTACAATAAACAACCGGTTTGAAGAAGTTTCAAAGTGAATCTGATAAATGGTCCCTCTGGGAATGTGCAGATAATCCCCATACCCAAATGACAATCCCCCATATACCGTGGTGAGTGTGCCACTACCCTCGTGCACAAAGATCAATTCATCAGCATCAGCATTCTTGAAAAAGAAATCAACCATGGATAACCTGGGAGCCGCGAGTGAAATATGCAGGTCATTATTTACAAGGATGGGCTTGCGGCTTTTCAGGAAGTCATCCTCCGCCTCCAGTTTGAATCCTTCCAGGCTCCGGTGTTTCAGCATTTTCTCTTCCGCAACATTTATTTTTTCCGGAGTGGGCGGATCAGTCGAAAGGATCTGGGTCGGCGGATGGAGATGGTATAACAGGGAATAGTCGCTTGAAAACCCCTCAGTCGACACCAGTTCTTCAGAATACAATTTTCCTGAAGGACTTCGGAACTGGGTATGTCTTTTCTCCGGAACCTGACCGCGACTGATATAATACGCCATAAAAGAGAATTTAAATATCCTTATACAAAGTTCAGCTCCATTTATGTATATAATCAATTTTATTTTAATTAATTTTAGAACCATTATGCGCCCCGACTATGCCTGTAAATTGTTTACTGATCAGCGCAGACGATATATCTTTTTGCTGATATCACTGGCCACCGGATCGTTACCAGTTTTTCATTAGGAATATTCTGCTCACGAATTCATTTAAAAATTCTTATGGAAAATGATTTTCTTCCCTTATTGGGTACCGATTATATCGAGTTCTATGTGGGAAATGCCAAACAGGCCGCCCATTTTTACAAAACGGCTTTTGGATTTCAGGGACTGGCTTATGCCGGGCCGGAAACCGGTGTAAGGGAAACAACCAGTTATGTACTCAGGCAGAACAAACTCACGTTCGTTTTTACTTCTGCCCTGCGACCTGATCACGAGATTGCCCAACAGGTTTTAAAACACGGGGATGCCGTCAAGGCAATTGCCCTCGTAGTGGAGGATGCGGAAAATGCATGGAAGGAAACTACTAAACGGGGAGCCGAAAGCTGGATGAAACCGCAGGTGTTATCTGATTCTTCGGGTGATGTGGGGCTGAGCGGGATCAGGTTGTATGGTGATACGGTGCACCTTTTTGTGGCCAGAAAAAAATACAATGGCATATTTATGCCGGGTTACGAAGTCTGGGAATCCGCCTATCAACCGGCTTCCACCGGTTTGTTGTACGTTGATCATTGCGTCGGAAATGTGGGCTGGAACCAGATGAACCGCTGGGTTTCTTTCTATGAACAGGTAATGGGTTTTAAAAATATACTGACCTTCGATGATAAAGATATTTCCACTGAATACTCCGCCCTGATGAGCAAGGTGATGAGTAACGGGGATGGTCAGGTGAAGTTTCCGATCAATGAACCTGCAGAGGGAAAGAAGAAATCACAGGTGGAGGAATTCCTGGAATTTTTTAATGGGGAGGGCGTTCAGCATGTGGCCTTGGCTACTAAAGACATTGTATCTACCGTGAGCGAACTCAATCGCCGTGGAATCGAATTTTTAAAGGTACCCACCACTTATTATGATGATCTGGAAGCACGTGTTGGTCAGATTGATGAAAATCTCTTCGTCAAGGGGCGGCAATTTGGGTGACTTCATCCTGGAGACCGTGGGTCTCGCCAAGGAGTTTGCCGGCTTTACGGCGGTGCGCGGCGTCGACCT
>JBGPBW010000204.1:0-8800 GCA_041481385.1 Puia sp. | reverse complement strand
TTCTTTTCACTATCATGCTGCTTGCCTTTAATACCTGCGGGGCACAATCTATTGTTGGAAAATGGCAACGGGATCTTACAAAATGGTATCAGTTGGATAAGACAACGGGCAAACAGGTGCCGGTATCACCTGATGTACAAAAACAATTTGATGATGCCATGGCAACCAGGGAATACAAAGAAATCCTCGAGATAAAATCGGATGGTACCTATACCAGCACCGTGACAGCGGGTGGTGAAACAAAAGTTCACAGTGAACACTATACGTTATCCGGAAAAAACCTCGACTTAAATATCCCACTTGTAAAAGATGAAAAAACCACAATAACCATTGAAACGCTGACTGCTACTCAGATGACCTGGAACCTTGTTTATATGAACAAATTGACGGGCGTGGGTTATAAAAGAATCGGAGGTTGAATCATGCCGAGTTAGCCGATGCAAAAAATATTACTCCACGAAGGTTAACTATTAAAATGTTTCACTGAAATTGAAAAGTACGGTCTTATAACCCTTGCTAAATGCGTAGTCAACCGCAAAATTCGAATGGGATACCTTGCTGAATTTAATTCGCAAACCAAAGCCGCCAGCGGGATGCCAGGATTGAAACATCGTTCCCGATCCGCTGACTGTATTGATATTGGAAAAGAGGACAAATCCAAAAAGCCCATCGTTGGTAATGTCCCTGCGATATTCCGTTTCAAAATAATAAAGGGCTTTACCCCTGTAGCGGTTTTGATCAAATCCTCTGGCTGACCGGTTATACTCGTCCCAGCCCGTGCTCGGCAGATCCAGGTAGGGCGTGGTATTGTTAAAATTCCACCAGAGGAAAGACCAGAAGGTGAGTAAATTCTGCTGATTCGGATTTGACGGCTTATTTAAAGGGAGGTATTTCCTCATATCAACAAAAATGGATTGCCAGGCATTCACATTCCCCAGAAACCCGGGATTGACGCGATATATGACATATAAAAAGCTGCCGGGAAATGGATAGACATGCCTGTTGCGGGTATCGTATAAAAAATTAAATGTGATACCGGAAGAGATCGAATTACCGGAGAGGCCATATGGATACCCGGTAAATTGCTGCAGGTTCACGCCTGAATCTCCTCCGATATTAAAATGATAATCCAGATCATAACCCATACCAATAAAAAGGTGCGAACTCACTCTTTTGAGTGCTGCCTGATAAAACCGGATGTACTTGTAGTTTACCCATTCCTTTTCATTATCAGTATGTGATGTTCCCAGGCCCCAGGTATATTGAGGATAAACCAGAAAACGGATATCCCCGTGAATGATCCAGGCATTGTCTTTTAACCAAATGGTGGTCCTTAATGGCAGGCCAAACCGCCTGTTAAAATTAAAATAGGGAGCAAAATTCGCCGTGGACAAATAGGTTGTCGATTTGGGCCCAAGGTAAACGTTCGCCGTCGTGCTGGTTACAAACGCGTTTCCGGAACTTGTAGGTGCATTTGCGAGCGGATTCAGTGTAAAAAAGATCTTTTTTTCCGGATGCGGATTTATAGGTTGTGCCGGCAGCTTAAACCATTTTTTATAAACATCCAGTAAGTCTTTTTGATGGGCCGTGTCTTCAAAAGTCTGGTTCTGGGGAGTCAGGTCAGGAGCATTTTGAGCCGAGCCGGTTAGCGAAATTCCCAGGAATAATGCGATTAAAAATAAATAATACCATTTCCTCTGTATTGAATTCATTCAGGGATACCTCTTCAAAAACCGGTCCTGCCAATAATCGTCAATTTAATTCCTCAACGGTTTTTTTCTTCCTGCGGAATTGAATGATTTGGCCCTTTCGTTTTGTTGGCACTTCTGTTCCTATGAGTAACCCCCAGGGCTTCATTTCAGGCAAACGGTCAAAAATAATTTTTAAAACACCCAGAAAGGGAATCGAGAGAAACATTCCGGAAATTCCCCACAAAGCCCCTCCCAACAACACGATGACGATGGAAACCAGTGCATTGATTCTTACTTTGGATGCAACAATATAAGGCACTAAAAAATGATTGTCTACAAACTGAATGATTATATAGGCGACAATCACCCACAACTGGGTGCTAAATCCGTCTTTGGTGGCCGTCGCAACCAAAATAGGAAACAATACTGCCAAAATCCCGCCAATAAAAGGAAGGATATTGAGTATGGCTCCGCAAACGCCAAGCAAAATCGCGTAGGGAACGTCCAGGATCATCAGTGCAATAGTATTTAAACTGGCCACGATTAAGGCTTCCAGTAAAATACCGAACATATAATTTTGAATGGCACCTTTGGTCTGTGTCAAAACGACGCGGATATCCTTTTCCTCCGCCTCTGAAAATATCTCAAAAAGAAAATTTAAAATGAGTTTCTTGTAGTACAAAAACAGGAATGTATAAACAGGCAACAGGAAGACCATGGCCATGCCGCCGAACACGGTGCCCATGGCCGAGGCCAAAACGGGTTGCAGACTGGTTTCTATATCATCGATATATTCATTTTGTTTCTTTGTATTAATACCAAAATCTGTTCTCGCAAAATGCTGAAACTTAGTGAACAACATACCAAATTTCTGTTTGAACAGGGGCCAGTCACCAGAGATTCCCTTGATTTGCATAACCAGGAAATAAGTTAGCGCAGTGATAAAAATCATCATTATGATAATCGCCACACCGATCGCTAAAACACGCGGGAAACGAATTCTTTCGAGAAAAATAACCAATGGATTCAGCAGCACGGCCAACACAAGTGCAAAAGCCAGGGGTACAAGGATCGCCCTTAAATTCAGCAAAATATATACAAGGAGGACCAATCCGAACATAATGACGGTCACCTTCACATAAAATGGATATTTCTTAATCATAGTGTAATGATTCGAACCCGATTAAATGAAACGTTTGGCGTAAAATAGTGACTATTTCTGATCGACGACAACGATATGCCTTAAATGAGAAATGTTTTTCAAAATATTGGATAAGGTAAAACTGTAAAGAACAAACCCAATAAATATGATGTACCCCGGTTGCATTGAGGTATTGTTTGTGGTAATGCTGGTAATCGTTCCATTATTCATATTCAGATCAGACAATGTGTTATTCACAATTCCGTTGAACCCGATAAAGGTCATCAAAATGGCGATTACCAGTACATCGGCCATACTCCATTTGCCAGAGTCAAATGCAAAATAATGAATCCATTTGTTTTTTGCCCACCGGCGCTTGTCCAGCATGTAAATCCCCGTAGAGAGTAGTTTGGTAATCGGAAATAAAATACTGAATATCAAAATCAACACGCCAACAATCATGGCATCGATCTCGCCGGTTTGAATCAGTATATGCACTACATCAACAATACTCTTGCTTTGAAAGAACAGCACCTGATTTTCAAATAATACATTTTGACCCAGTAAATGAAAATTCATAGAAGCGATGCGGGCATCTATCTGAATCATGGTAGAGGTCAGGCCAACGACTAAAAGAATCAGTGCGGACAGAATAGACATCGCATACAGTGGTGTGTGTACATCCGGCCTGTTCCTGACCAGCCACCAGGTGAGTAAAATCAAAAGAACACCACCCAGCATGCCAAATGCCCAGGTGTACGTTTGTTTTCTAACCAGAATAAGATCGGAAACGGTTTGCTTGTCAAAAGACACTTTGTCGGTAACCGAATATTTGCTGAAGATAGAGTCCATCAAACTCTTTTCAGCGTTTTTTGAACTATCATAGGTTTGGCTTCCCAGAGAATCCAACTCAGTTTGCACAATATTCTTAAGTCTGTTGTAGCTTGACGGCTTATTAATTTCATCAATGATTTTCTGTGCGTACCCGGGAACATCCTGGTGCAATTTCTTTTGATTTACCAATGTATTAAAAGCCAGTTTTTCTATCTTTTTGCCGATATTCTTTTGGGGTTTTTGCATGGAGGCAACCGCCTTATTGATCACGGCATGAAGAATCTGTTCAATTTCCTTTTTGAGATCCTTATTTTGATCAGGTGTCAGTTTGAACTTCTGGATCTGGAATTTGGCAGCGGCTACAATGTTATCCCGCCATTCATCTACCGACAACAGGCCAAAGGATACACTGTTTATCAGCATGTAATCCTTTTTTATGGCCCGCTGCTTATTGGAAAGTTTATGAATCTGTAAGCCACTATAACCGATACCCAGCAGAATCAAGGCAATAATCAGAATTAAACCAATTTTAAATCCGATCGCCAAAGTTTTATTGTGAGTAACTATAGTTTTAACCACGATAAGATTAATGATTTAGAATCAATATGAAAAACCGCCTCTTTTAGAAGCGGTTTAGCCAGTTTCAGAATTTTGAAGGAATTCGTCTATTACAGTCATGTCAGGACAACAATCAAGCCTGAGGAAAACTTCTTATTTAAATAGATTGGATGCCGGAATGTTGACAATTGTGTGGAGTATTTGCCCCGATGACCAGATTTGGGGAATTCGTTATTGTATGACGGCTGGAATGGCCACTGCAGTACCCTGATCCGGTATAAATGTAAAACCCAACAGTTTCGCCAGTGTGGGTGCAATCTGTTTTTGATAAATCGGAGACGGGGTTTTTACAATACCTGCGGGTTGCGTGTCCGGCCCCATAACGGCAATCCAAATTTGTCCTGCATCCAATATCTTTTCACCGTGATCAGTCCATTGAATTTTAATTTGGTCACCCCTTCCATGATCACAGGTAACCAGCAAGGTGGTTTTATTTCGGTATTGGGGATCGCCCTGAATCAATCGCCACAAATCGCCGATCATGGCATCTTCAGCATGTGCGCTTTTCAGATACTGGTCATAAGCACCTTCATGAGCAAAATCATCAGTTTCGTCGAAAGCGATGTACAGGACCTTTGGATGGTAGGCTTTGAGGTATTCCTTTGCGGCGAAATAAGTGAGCAGATCAAGCCGCACATCGAGCGGTTTCGCTGTCAGGAATTGCATTTCATTAATCAGGCTTAAAGAAGGTTGATTAAAATTCAAACTATCCAGATCAGCATTCACATAAATACCATTTCTCCAGGTATTTAGGATGTAGGGAAAAACATCCCAGGTACTAAACACGGCTATCCGGTCTTTGTACCCGGGTTGTTTTGCAATGAACTCAAGGACATTGGTATTGGGATTTCTTATTTTCTTATTCGAATTCACCGCTGTGTCCGGATATCCGGTAAAGATTTCGTTATATCCAGGATAGGAAAACTTATAACGGTTTGCATTATTGACCTCACTGCCATTCAGCCGGTCTCCATACAATTGTCCCTGCACAGCGATGGTATTCCATAAGAACGGAAAGAGTTTTTCTTTCCTTTGGTTTCTGTTTGTCGCACCAAATCGTTCGACGACAGCTGCCGAATCACGCGTAAATTTTTTGTTGACGACGATCTGGGAATCTATACCTCCAAAAACTTCCTGCCAGCGCATGCCATCCAGGGTTACCACGACCAGGTTCTCGGTTTGGCGGGACTGGGAAAAAAGTGAAATTGAAATGAGCAGACAACAAGAAGTCAATAAGATCTTCATATTCTAATAAATTGATTCCTGAATATAAAAACTATTTTAGTAACCACATCACCTGGTTCAGATCATTCTGTGCAAATCCCTGTGCTTTTAATGCATTATCATAGTTTGTCGCATTCTGCTGCTGTTCGGAAATCGGATACGCCCAACGGATGGGAACAATTCCATTATTCCCTACGCCGCTTCCGCCTTCAAAAGCAGGGGTGCCGGTCCTGCGCCAGTTATAATACGATTCATAACCTGAATTTTGAAAATCTGCAATATACTTTTGCAAAACGATTTGGTTGATCGCAAATGCCGGAGTAGCAGAGAGCATAACCGTCGGCTGTGCGTAGTAAGCATTAAAATCGAAGGTAAATGTGTAAGGGTCAACCTGTGTTACCGAACTGTTACCGGGCGGAAGGAAATAAGTGGTAAAACTTGTTTTGGTTACGTCAATACCAAAATGAGCCATGGATTCTGTTATGCCCAGTTTATACCAGGTTTCTGCATTTCCGGTTGACCATCCATGGGTAATGCCTTCAGCAATATTAAAACACATCTCCTTATATCCCACCAGCACATCCGGCTCTCCGGTAAAATTGCTGTAGTATCTGGCGCGGTTAATAAAGGAATACAATCCCAAATTTGCATTTCCATACATGGTTGCCAGTGACTCTCCGGTACTCGCGCCAGCGAAGTATTTAAACTGGCAGGGATTTGTTTCCGCCGGTGGCACAAGGCCCCAGGCGGGTTCAGTCGTAATAAAAACCCGGGCGTCGTTTATGGAATCCATTACCCGCATATAGGTATGGGCCATATTGAAACGTTGTGCAACGGAACCAAAATTACTTGGATTAAAGGGATAAGTACTATAAGTATTCGCGCTTCCCGGATTATAAACAAACTGGAAATCATCTGCCTGACCCGTAAAAATCGGATATGTTGCCGAATTTCCAAGTAAGGTTGCGAATTGTCCGGGGATATTTAATAACGCATCTCCTTCTTTTTTACTCAGGCTAACAAGAACCCTGAGTTTAAATGAATTCACCAGTTTCTGCCAGTGCACCAGATCGCCATGATAATAAATATCTTGTTTTGAATTCAGTGAATTGTCGTTAGCGGCAATCAACGAAGCAAAATCAGTATTTGCCGTATCCAGCTGGTCAAGTACATATTTAAAAATCAACTCCTGAGATGTGTAAGCGGGAGATGGATTGTTTGCACCCTGTAGTGCTTCTGCCTGGGGAACATCACCGAACATAGAGGTAAGGTTATAATAATAATACGCCCGAACAAATCTTCCTACCGCTTCATATGGATTGACTGGTGCTGTACCTCTGGAAATGGCTTCCTTTTCCATCTGAACCACATTTTTCATAACCAGGTATGGATCAAAATTTCCATTGGTCCAGGAATAGATATTATTATCATAGTAATCGTAATTGCTGCAATGATACTGGTTCCAGCGATGTCCTCCATCCCAGGAATCCACACCTTCTGAAGATCCGGTGGCACTTAATGCGCCTTGAGCTCCTGTACCAGATATATCAGTTAGTATCGTTCCTAAAATCAAATAAGGAGGTACCGTGGTCGGATTATTCGGGTCCACCTCCTTTTCCTGAATCTGTTTATTACAGGAGCTCAGCAGCAAGCCACCCACAACCAATAAAAGTATAAATTGAAGTTGTTTCATATTTTTTTTTTAAGTATTAAAAGGTAAGATTCAGGTTAAAACCGAAACTGCGCGTTGTAGGCGTTTGCAAACCGGCTTGATAAGTTGCATTGCCGCTGAATGAACCATTCGTGCCCGGTGAATAAGTAGCTTGTGAATATTGATCTATGTCGATATCCTTGTACTTGCTTGGAAAGAAGTAGATTAAATTTCTTCCTACCAGGGAAAGATTTGCTGCTTTTATAACATTTTGCTTACCCAGTAATTTTGGTGAAAAATTATAGGTAATGGTTACTTCTCTCAGTTTGGCGTAGGTTTTTGAAATAACATCCAGATCAGGAATGGACGCTTCGCGGGTGACAAAGGGTTGAACCTGACTCTTCGTTGTATTTGTAGTTGCAGTTAACTCTTTACTGTTAACGATCACTCCGGTAATGGGATCCAATTGGATACCATTCGGTCCGGAAAGATTCACACCCTGGCCGGTATACGCTGCGACATTGGCTTCATCCATCGGCCTCGCTGCGCCCAATGCACCTGAAGCACTTTCAATATGACGACCTCCCTGTAAGGTTTTCTTTCTGACATAGTCTTCGATCACACCTCCGACCATTCCGTCGAACTGGAATCGTATTGACACATTCTTATAGTTGACCGCATTTACAACGCCCCACTGCCAATCGGGATCAGAATGACCAAATACTTTTTGAGCGGAAGATCCCAGATCTGAATATCTTAAATATAATCCGGATGCTTTATCGATTACCATTTGGTTATCGGCCGTTCTTACAAAAGCATTTCCATACACCAGGTCTGTCCTCGTACCATTGTGCTGCCAGCTGTCCGGGTTTGCATCACTTACCCATTTTTTTTCAAAACTGCCGACATTTCCAATAATGGTCCAGCTCCATCCTTCAGGGTTAACAATCGCATGACCCGTTACTACAAATTCCCATCCCTGATTGGTATAAATATTCCCATTGGTTTTGTAGGAAGAATATCCAGACGATGAAGACGTGCCTAAGTTGACGATCCCGGTATTTTTATAATAAAAATGGGTTACGTCAATTTCCAACCGGTTGTTGAAAAAGCGGATATTACCCCCCAGTTCAGTCGCCTGTCTGTCTTCCGTTTGGATGTTTCCATTAACCGTCTGATCCGTGAATTGCGCACTGGACTGACTGGAATAGGTTGGCGCAAGTGTATATGGCTGTGAAAAAGGATAAGATGGTGCGGACGGACCACCATAGGGAGATGGCCAGTAGTATCCATATTGTGAGGCCGGTGTTCCATTTACATTCGCAGAGAATTCCGGACTTGTACCACCACTTTTACTTTCTGCGTAAGATCCTCTGAGCTTCAGGAAGGAAATCACCTTAGGGAGTTCCACATAATCCGAAACTACTGTAGCCAGGTTGTATGATGGATAAAAATAAGTATTGGCATTGGTAGGTAATGAAGAAGATTTGTCCCAGCGACCCGTGATGTTTGCCGTTATATAGGATTTATATCCTAAGTCTACAGAATAATAAGCACTCAATACCAGCAGGCTGGAATTAAAACTATTCCCTGTAAGGGTTCCCTGCGAGTTGGAGAAAGCATAAATGGCAGGCGTATTCA
>JBGPBW010000203.1:0-8861 GCA_041481385.1 Puia sp. | reverse complement strand
TTTCAAGATTGCGTTCAGAAACTATAATCACCTCATTTCAGTAGCCGATTCGAAAGCTTCCCTTTTGATTAACGTGAACTCAATCATCATTTCGGTTATGATCGCCTTTGTGCTGGGCAAGATTGAGAAATCATTGTTCATTTTATGGCCTACCATTATTTTACTAACGGTTTCTCTGTTAACCATCCTCCTGGCTATCCTGGCCAGCAGGCCGCAAAATAATAGTTTTCTTGAGGATAAAGAATCGCGCAGTTACCAGCGGTTTTTCTTTGGAAGTTTTGATTTGGTGGACCCCAGTTTTCCGCGCGTACGCTGGGATGAATACTACAAGCAACTGACGGATTTGTTCAGCAATCAGAAGGAGGCGGTTTACCTGGAAGTATATAAGGAATCTTTCAATGTCAGAAAGGTTATCGCCAGGAAGTTCAATTATTTATCTAAGGCATACTGGGTATTTCTTCTTGGACTGCTGATTTCTGTTATCGCATTTGTGGTAGCTATATACAATAAAGGCTGAAGGCAGCTAAATAGAAATATTATGGGTTTAATCAGGGAGAAAATATTTTATTTCCTGCTTTTTGTCAACGTCCTTTTGTCCCCTGCGACCATTGCCCAAAACCTGGGTGTGGATATTTTGAAAGCTATTAATCCGATGTACCCCAACTCGCAATACTGGATTCAAACCAGTGCATCGGCATATTGGGTTTCCGGAATCCTGTCGTTTGGTTCCCTGGGTTACGGGCTGCTGAAAAATGATGAACAGTTAAAACATAATGGTTATGAAATGTTGATCAGTATTGGCGCAGGTGCCCTGGTAACTGAGATTATAAAAATCACTGTGAACCGGGAACGTCCTGCAGACAAGTATCCGACGGAGATATTTGTGCTCGATCCCGTGCACGGAGAATCGTTTCCGTCCGGCCATACCGCTCTCGCGTTTTCGACGGCCACTACGCTGGCGTTGGAGTATAAAAAATGGTATATCGTAGTTCCGGCTTTTCTGTGGGCCGGATCTGTAGGTTACTCCCGGATGTACCTGGGTAAACATTATCCGGGCGATGTGCTTGCGGGAGCCATCATAGGCATTGGCAGCGGGTATTTCAGTCATTGGCTGACGAAAAAAATGTTCAGCAATAAACAAGTTCACAATGTGCAACCGGGCTGAATATGTAATAACAGGCATCTTCATGAAACGCTTTCGTACAGTCTGTGCGATCATGATATTGCAATATTCTTTCTGCAATATATATGCGCAAACCAATTCAGACTCTTTTGCAAATGCAGGCAAGAAGATTAATACACAATATCTGCCGGATAGTTCGACCGGCAAAGCACATCCCGCTTTTGACAAAGTCAGCAAATTACACCGGGTTTTTTTTGGAGAGAATTACCGGAAGGAGTGGTTTGCAGACACGAAACTTCCGGTGATCAGATTGTCATCTTTCAGAGGGGGGCTGAGGCCTATCAAACAGGGCGGAGGAAATCAAACCCGTTCATTGAGACTGGAAGATAGAGACGGAAATGAATGGGTGATCCGGAGTGTTGAAAAATATCCCGAAGCCATACTTCCTCCGGCGCTCAAAAAAACGATTATAAAGGATATTGTAACAGATGCGATGTCGGCCCAGCATCCCTATGCTGCGCTCATCGTACCGCCGATTGCCCATGCGGTTGGCGTTCCCCATGCAGAGCCGGTGATCGGGATTATAGCGCCGGATTCTGTATTGGGTCCCTGGTCTAATACTTTTTCCGGTACCATTTGTCTTCTGGAACAAAGGGAACCCGGCGGAAAATCGGATAACTATTTCGCGATGCTGGATAGATTAAATGCAGACAATGACAACAGCTTCGACAGTACTACATTTTTAAAAGCCCGCATCCTTGACGTATTGGTGGGTGACTGGGACAGGCACAGGGATCAGTGGCGGTTCAGACCTGAAAAATTCGGGAAGGGTTTAAGATATACCGGTATTCCCAGGGATCGTGACCAGGTTTTTTATACCAACCAGGGCGTGTTTCCCTATCTTGAATCCCGCCCGTATGTTCAACCTTTTTTCGAGGGATTTAATCCAAAGATCAGGAAAGTCGGGACCTTCCTTTTTACGAGCACGATATTGAACATACGGTTCTTAAATCAATTTAGTTATGCGGAATGGATGAAGGTGACGAATGAATTTGTGGCGGCGGTTACAGATAGTGTGCTGGAAACGGCTATTCAGCGTTTGCCCTTCTCCTCCTACATCCTCAGACACAGCGATCTGCTGAGCATATTAAAATCCAGACGGGCAGACCTGCCCCGTGCCATGAGTGACTACTACTATTTTTTAAATAAAAACGTATACATACAAACCACCGATAAAAATGAATTGGTGGTGATCAGGGATACAGGAAAGGATGCTATGCAGGTAGATATATTCAAGTTGTCAAAAGGAGACCAGATCAGGCAGTCTTTATTCTCTAAGACATTTTTTCCGGCCAACACAAAAGAAATCCGTTTTTTTATAGGGAATGGGGATGACAGCATCTTCATCAACAACCGGAATACCCCGATAAAACTGCGATTCAGCGGTCGTGATGGAAACAAAAGATTCCGACTTGATGCCTCGAATAAAAAAGTCCAGGTGTTTGAAAAGGAAGGCAATACCCGATTCACTGGTGATGATTCCCGATTCAGGAAACATTTATCTAACGATAGCGCCAATACGGCTATCGTCCCGGGTAACTTGTTCAATGTATTTACACCGCTTATTGATGCCGGCTATAACCCGGATGATGGCGTTTTGCTCGGGTTTATCGGGAGGTTCACCAGAGGCGTGGATTATACAACAACAGTCTTCAGTACCAATAGATATACGAGCTTCCAGCAATTCAGTTTTCTGCATTCTTTTTCGACGAGGGCATTCAGTGTAAAATACAACGCTGAATGGACACATGCGGTGGGCAGGGCTGATCTGCTGATTCATGCAAGTGTTTATGCGCCGAATAATACCCAGAACTTTTTTGGAACCGGTAATCAAACTAATTTTTTGAAAACAGGGAATTATAAAGAATACTATCGCAGCCGGTTTAGTTTGTATAAACTCTATCCATCCCTGCGATGGGGAAATAAAAAAGGGGACTATATCCGTGTCGGTCCCTCCCTGGAATATTATACACTGGACAGCGCAGACAATGCCGGGAGGTATATCGAAACGAACGGTGCGGTTCAAACATATGACAGCAACACGCTCTCAAAAAGTAAACTGCATGGCGGGGTGGTATTAGAATACAACCATAAAAGGAAAGACAATCAGTTGCTTCCAGGTTCCGGCTACGAGATCAATATCCGTTTGCAGGGATATGCGGGATTGAATGCTTACGCAAAATCCTATGCCCAGTTGTTTATCAACGGGGTTTTTTATAAGAGCATCAACAGGAATGAGATACTGGTCATGGCAGACCGGATTGGTGGCGGAGCGACGGTTGGGAATGCAGCATTTTACCAGTCTATGTTTATTGGTGGCCAGGGAAATCTTTTGGGTTACCGGCAATACCGGTTTGCCGGACAGTTTATGGCCTATAATAACCTGGAAGCCCGCATCCGCCTTGCACAATTCGCCAATTATATATTACCCGGCCAGCTTGGATTGATCGCTCTGTACGATGTTGGCCGTGTATGGCAGAAACAGGATGAGTCCAATCAATGGCATAACGGGGTGGGAGGAGGAATATATTTCGCTCCCGCGCAGCTGGCGCTTATAGAATTTGTCATGTCCTGGTCTCCGGAAGGATGGTATCCTTTGTTTACCATCGGCTTTCGGTTTTAATATCCCGGCATCAATGGAGAAACACAGTGTGATTTTTATCACAGTCTTTTTTTGTCATTTGTCATCGTTTTTGGGATCGCTAATATCACAACTTCATGCAACGATTATTAAAATGGCAGATTCGGTCAGATTAAGTCTAAATAAGTATTTATGAACTAAAAAATAAAATCATGGAAACAACGCAGGCATTGACCCGAACCAAATGGAGTTTGGATCCCAGCCATAGTCAAATTGGATTCAAGGTAAAATACCTGATGGTGACCAACGTAAGGGGCATATTTAATGAGTACAACGGAAGCATTTACACGAATGGTGATGATTTGCCGGGCGCCGAAATTGATCTTTCGATCAATCCAGCATCCATCAACACCGGCGATGCCACAAGAGATACACATTTAAGAAGTCCTGATTTCCTGGATTCTGAAAATTTCAGAGAAATAAATTTCAAGGGAATCGTATGGGAAAGAATTAACCTGAATGACTATACCCTGCAAGGTGACCTCAGCATTAAAGGTGTTACAAAAAGAATTCAGCTCGATGTCGAATTCAATGGCATAGCGAAGGATCCCTGGGGTGGGAAAAGGGCAGGTTTTGTGATCACGGGTAAAATCAGTCGGAAGGATTTCGGGCTTATTTGGAATACAGTGTTAGAGACAGGCGGTGTGATGGTCGGTGATGAGGTGACCATCAGTTGTGAAATCCAATTGGTTCAACAACCGGAATCATAAATAAATCTATATATGAGCAAGTGGGTTGACTGTTGGCGGTTGGCGGTTGGCAGTTGACGGTTGACCGTTGACGGTTGACCGTGCTGTCCTGCCAGGTCTTACCAACGCCAGGCTGCATCTTTGGACACTAATAATAAAAATGCGATCAGATGAATAAGAAAACAATTGCAGTAGTTGGCGCAACAGGCGCACAAGGCAATGGTTTAGTAAATGCCCTTTTTAACGAAGGAACTTTTAACGTAAGGGCAATAACCCGTAATCCGGAAAAATATTCGGGTAAAGCACATGAAAAAGCATTCGGAGATTTAAACAATGTACAGTCTCTGAAAGAAGCTTTCAAAAATGCTTACGGTGTATTCGTAGTTACCAATTTCTGGGAAGGGGCGGACGAAATAACTCAGGTAAAAAATGCCGTCGATGCAGCAAGGGGAGCGGGCATAGAACATTTTGTCTGGTCAACACTTCCTGATGTTGAATCCATAAGTCATGGCGAATTTGAAGTGCCTCATTTTACTAATAAAGCTAAGGCGGATAACCTGGTCAGAAGTGCGGGCTTTACATATTACACATTTGTTCAGCCGCCGTTTTATTTTCAAAATTTTATTCACGTTATGGCTCCTCAGCCAAAACAAGATGGCTCCACGGGCTGGACACTTCCAATTGACCCGACAAAGAAAATATTTCACATGGCAGACATCAATGACCTGGGGAAAGTAGTTACAGGAGTTTTCCTGCAACCGGAAAAAGTTGGAAACGGAGCTTATCTTTCATTAGCCACAGAGTTGAATAGTTTTAATGATGTCATTAAAGCCTATAAGGTAAATGGTAAAGAATATAGCTTCACGCAGGTTCCTCCCGAAGTGTTTTCGACTTTTTTTGAAGGGGCAAAAGAAGTAGCTGCAATGCTCAGGTATTTTGAAAAACACACGTACATGGGTCCAAATTCAAAGGCACAAATTGAATTGGCAGAAGAAATAGCCACCAAAAAATTTGTTTCTTTCCAGGAATGGATAGGTCAAAATAATTAGGAAAATAAAACAAAATGAAAACTTCAATTAGATCACATGAAGGACATGTGGCGTTAGTGACCGGTGCCGCCCAGGGTATCGGTCGGGCAATAGCCGTCGCGTTGGCTGAGCGTGGCGCAAGTGTGATTGCGACTGATCTTAAACCCCCGCAGGAAACCGTCGACAAGATTGGTCCGTCTGCCCATGCCTTCTCGCTTGATGTAACCCGTGAGGAGGACTGGCATTCAGTATTTAATAAAAGTCAGGATCTGGGTGAGGTAGATATCGTTGTAAACAACGCTGGTTATTTTCCCAATTATCCCATCGACGAATTGGACTTTGCAACCTGGCGGAGAACAATAGCTACTAATTTGGATTCTCACTTTTTGAGCGTAAAATATTTCCTGCCGACAATGAGAAAGAAAAACTGGGGACGCTTTGTCGGAATATCATCGAATATGGTTGGCCTCGCAATACCTGGTATGAGCCATTATATTGCTTCAAAGATGGGAATCATCGGTTTTATGAGGGGTCTGGCGAATGATGTGGCAAACGTTGGTATTACTGCAAACGCGGTCTTACCCGGCCTCACGAATACACTGGCAACGGCGTCCCAACCAGACGAGATGAAACGTGCCACCTGGGAACAACAAGCTATAAAGCGCCTGGGGGAACCTGAAGATGTTACAGGTGCGGTTTTATTTTTAACAAGCAATGATGCTTCATTTATAACGGGCCAGGCGATTGTTGTGGATGGTGGACAGTATAGAGTCGGCTAATAAAAATGATTAAAATGACTTTGAACAACCAGTTACTTATTGCGGCATTTTTCAACCGGTCGGTAGTCATACAATTACTTTAAGAGTCATGTGTCTGTAATCTTTTTATGCTTCGGGTTTCAATTTATGATACCGGTGGCATTTTATTAAATGGTCATTTACCATGCCGGCGGCCTGCATAAAGGCATAACATATTGTTGAACCAACAAACTTGAATCCTTTTTCATATAGCGCTTTGCTCATGGCATCAGAATGAATTGTTCTTGCAGGAATGTTTTTTATTTCCTTCCAGCTGTTTCTAATCGTTTTATGATTGGTGAACTGCCATATATAGTTGTCAAATGTGCTATGTTCTTTTTGGATCTCAATAAATTTCTTCGCATTATTTACTGTGCCGTATATTTTTAATTTGTTCCGAATAATGCCCGCATCATTTAACAGCTTTTGAATTCTTTTCTCAGAATAACGAGCTATTTTCTCCGGTTCAAAATTGTCAAACGCATTTCTAAAGTTTTCCCGTTTATTTAAGATCGTGCTCCAACTTAATCCTGCCTGAAAGGTATCAAGTACAATAAATTCAAAAAGCTTTCTCTCATTATGAATTGGCACACCCCATTCTTCATCATGATATTTTATCATTAATTCAGATGAAAGACACCAGGGGCAACGAAAGACGGATTTAGAATCAGGCATCTGTAATAGTAGTCAGTTGATACAAAGGCAAAGTTAGATAACTCGTTGGTTCGACACCGAAACAGTTTAGAGACCGGTGATGACATGTCATTTAGTGAGGAACAGCTTTATTTTGGACCGTACAGCAAATAAAAATTGGACCGTACAGAAAATGATTGTCATATTAGAATTCTAAATTTGTATGACAAAGAATAGCCTAAATATGGACGTTCTTAAATTAAGTACTGATTGGGCCAAAGCAGAAGTCTTTTCGGCCAAAATAGTTTGGATATTCAGCGCCATAACAATTATTGCGGCAATCGGCTTCTGGTATTGGGGTAAAACGGCGATAGCAAGAGCTTTTATCTGGCCATTGTTAGTAGCCGGTATATTCCTGGCTGTGGTAGGTGCAGGATTGTATTTTGCAAACAAGCCAAGAATAACACGATTTGAAGCTGAATACCATCGCAACCCGGAAGCTTTTTTGCAAGGGGAAATGCTAAGGACTGCTGAGTCTAAAAGGGAACTAACGTTGGTGTTCAAAATTCTGCCCACCATAATCATTTTTGCTGCAGTCGGGATTTTATTTTTACCCCCCAACCTTTGGAGAGCCGTTGCGGTTACCACAATAATGACTGCTGTTTTTTTGATGATTGTGGACAGTAATACTGAAGCCAGAAATAACATCTATAATTCTCAGCTTTCATCAATTAAACAATGAGGCCGGTTATCCAGCTGTTAGGAGAATCTTTTATCTATTCATGTACGTTTAAACGGGCGTTCACCTATGAGCAGTTTGTTCCGGAGCATATTCTGGCTTATCAAATAGCCGGTGAAACGCATATTTTTTACCACCGGGGAAAGATGGTGCTGGAAGAAGGACAGCTATTGCTTGCGCATAGAAATCAGTTTGCCAAAAGCATCAAAATTCCAGCGGCCGATGCAGCGTATCAGTGCCTTTCGGTGGTGCTGAGCAATGAACGGTTGCGCAAGTATGCACTGGACACCGAAATTTCCTGCGAGGATAAGTACCCCGGGAAAAAGAATATTATACTAACGCCGGATTCCTTTTTGAAAGGTTACTTTCTTTCTTTGTTGCCTTATGTTGAACAGTGGAAAAATGTGGGTAAAAAGCTGGCGGTAATGAAGGTAAATGAAGCCATTGAGTTGTTGTTACAGCTACTGCCCGAACTAAGATCTTTTTTATTTGATTTCAGTGATCCGCGTAAAACAGATCTGGAAGAATTCATGCTTAAGAATTTTCATTACAACGCACCTATAGAAAATTTTGCCAGATTATCCGGCAGAAGCCTGAGCAGTTTCAAAAGGGATTTTGCCACGACATTTAACAACCCTCCATCTATTTGGTTAAAAAACAAACGTCTCTCTGAAGCATACTATCTCATGAAACAAAAGAATAAAAAGCCCCAGGACATTTACCTGGACCTGGGCTTTGAAAATCTTTCTCACTTCTATACGTCTTTCAAAAAAAAGTATGGGATGACACCCGCTGAAATAAAATAATTTGCAATGACTATGAACATTGAACAAAAATTACAACTCCTTGAAGACCGGATCGCCATTCGTGAACTGATCGATCGGTACGCTTTTTGCGCCGACACCCGTGACGCCCAGGAGCAAATGGCGATTTTTACCGAGGATATGAATTTCGAAGTGTATATGGATGAAAAATTGCCAACGCCGACCCAGGTGGTCAAAGGCAGGAAAAACTTATATCCCGTGTTCGACGACCTGAACCAGTACCTCTCTACAATGCATTTCAATGGCCAGAGCACGATCAGTGTGAATGAGAATCGGGCAACCGGCACTACCTACTGCCGGGCTTATCACCTGAAAGTTCAGGATGGG
>JBGPBW010000202.1:0-8864 GCA_041481385.1 Puia sp. | reverse complement strand
GGTTTTTTTTAGATGAATCCATTCTTTTAAAATTACAAATAACAGAATGATGCCTACGCATACAAAGACCCAGCCGCCCACATCAGGGATTGAATAGGCTCCAAAATTCAGCAGTTGTTTGAAGCCGATGAGCGGAGGCTGGTAGGACATACCCGGAACAATGATTGCAGCATCGGGATTAAGCGTGTGTCCGTAATTGTATTCCCATTTCCAGAAGTCAGCCATGGCGATAATACCAAAACATACAAAAAGGATGAAAGCGAGATTCGTCAGTTTCCTTTTTCCGATTACTCCGGCTGTTATAAATAACAAAGAAAAAAAACAAATGATATAGGGCAGGATGGTAAATTCAAGGAAATCAGCGGCATGAAGGGATTTCATGCCGATATAGTGGTTTAGCCCGTTGATAATGTCCACGTTGCCCCCAAGTTTATTTGGAAAAATTAACAAAACCAGGCCTTCCGGATACTGCGGGGCAGACAATTGTATTTGCCAAAGCGGGAAAAACAGGATCGCAAAAAGCGAAATACCACTCAGGATAAAGAGCATCCTGCCCGACATGCTTATTTTATTATTCTTCATAAAAATTTAAAATATAGGGTCGTTACTTAGCCGCGGGAGGTAATAAAACCCCGTCCACGACATAGATGATCCCGTTTGATGCAGGTATTGAAGTAATCACGTGAACGGAATTGTTCAGCGTTATCTTACCGTCTTTTACCTGAACCGTTACATTATCACCATTTACCATACCTAATTTTTCTCCGTCAGTAAAACTTTCAGGTTTCAGTGCGGATAGTGTGACATGGTATTGAAGTATATTTCGCAGATCTTCTTTTTTGGCGTCCTTCATCAAATCATCCACAGTTCCTGGAGGCAATTTGGCAAAGGCTTCATTCGTTGGTGCAAATACAGTGAAGGGTCCTGCATTGGAGAGCGCGGTAACCAGATCGGCCTGTTTCAGTGCCGCTACCAGTGTGGTATGATCCTTTGAGGAAACAGCAACCTTAACGACGTCTTTCTGGGAATCGTTGTCCTGAACGTTTTCCTGTCCGCCGGTTACCCTTGTTGAATCGGCAGTAGCCGCCGTTACCTGATCTGAGCTAACCGTTTGATTGCAGGAGAAGAGGCAGAGGAAAAGAATTACTGGGAAAAGTCTGGTTATGGAGTTCATGTTATTTGATTAAAAGTGAGACAAAAAGAAATTGGATTTTAACCCGAACGATTCAATATGAATATTAGTTCTTCACAAGCGTAGAATCGTTTGGTGGAATATTCTTTCCGGTGTTGAATAATAGTGGCGTATTGCTGTCTTTTGGCGAAACCCGCACATATCCCTGCATTTCCTGATGCAGCGCGCTGCAAAAATCTGTGCAGTAAAAGGGATACATCCCGGGTTTCTCAGGAGTCCATTTGAGTGTCTGGGTTTCTCCGGGCATAATGAGCAGTTCGCCAGTCAACGCACCTTTAATTGCGAAGCCATGGGGAACATCCCAATCCTGTTCCAGATTGGTGACATGCCAATAAACGTCATCACCCATTTTTATACCTTCAATATTATCCGGTGAAAAGTGCGAGCGAATGGCTGTTATATAAACATCCACCCGGTTTCCTTTTCTCACCACTTTTGTTTCTGCTTCTCCTTTGGAGACAAATGCATTGGTATTTTCTTCCAGTTTGTAGAACTTGACCGATTTGTTTTTAACAACATCAGCCGCTACTGCTTGTGCATAATGGGGTTCGCCAATGGTTGGAAAATCCAGGATCAGCTGCATCTTTTCGCCTGTGATATCAAATATCTGGGCGCTTTGAGCGAGTTCCGGTCCAGTAGGCAAATAGCGGTCTTTCGTAATCTTGTTGTAGACAATCAGGTATTTTGCGTTTGGATGTTTGGTATCTCCACCGGGAATGCAAAGATGACCGGGAGAATAGAAGGTGGGTTGACGATCCACCACTTTAAGATCCTTGATGTTCCATTTCACTACTTCTGAAGAAACAAACATGGTGGTATAACCATTTCCTCTTCCATCAAATTCGGTATGTAAAGGCCCGAGTCCCGGTTTTTTTACTTCTCCATATAAAGCAGATTCATATTTCACAACAGGTATCCCGTCGTAGTCGCCGATAAAATCCTTGTTGTTGATGGCTGTCATGAGTTTTGTAAAGCTGAAAACAGGTATCAGCGCGGCTAATTTTCCGCTTCCGACAATATACTCGCCTGTTGGATCCACATCACAACCGTGTGGTGATTTGGGGCAGGGAATGAAGTAACAGATATCTTTCAACATCTTTGTATCCAACACAATCACTTCTGTTTTGATTTCTGAAGTTGCGGTATGGGTTTTTTCGTTGTATACATTGTGTACATACCTGACTTGTTGTTTCTCGCCCTTACCGGCTTTCAGGTATTCCTCAGCTTTTTTCCAGTTGACGGCCATGATAAAATCCTTGTCTCTTTGGGAAGCATTCACTTCCAGCAATGTGTTTGCCTGTTCAGTATTGTAACAGGAGAAAAAGAACCAGCCGTGTGATTTTTCTTTTCCGGAATGGCTGAGGTCAAAATTTACACCCGGACACCTCAACTGAAAGGCGATATTCATGGCACCGGTGGTTTTATCCACGCTGATGAAACTGATCGTTCCTTTGAAGTTCTTTTTGTATGAATTGATGGGAACGTCACCATTTACATTGTCGGGTGGAACACTAAATCGGGTTCCGGCCACGACATATTCTGTATTTTCTGTAATAAAAGGGGAAGAGTGGTTTCCCGCGCTGTTGGGTAATTCAATGATTTCGGCGGTGCGAAATGTGGTCAGGTCAATCCTGGCCACCCTGGGAGTGTTATTGGCGTTGGCAAATATCCATCTGCCGTCAATCTCGCCATTAGTCTGGGACAGGTCTTCATGATGAAGGTCATCCCAGGGTACAAAACCATGGGAAGTGTTCAGCATCGGTTTTGTTTCCTCGCTATAACCATAACCTTTTTCCGGATCCACGGAAAAAACCGGAACGACTCTTAGCAAACGTCCCGATGGCAGACCATACACACTCATTTGTCCGCTAAATCCACCAGATACGAAATTGTAAAATTCGTCGTACTTGCCCGGGGCAACATATGATTTAGCCGCTGCGTCCCCCGTTACAGCGTTACCCGCATTTTTGGGTTTGCAGGATGGAAATCCAAATGCCAGTGCCCATAACAGGCCGGCTGATAATAACTTACTGTTCAAATTTTTCATATGCTTAAACTTTGCTTGTGTAATAATTCTGATTCCTTATTTTACTCCGTCATTTTTACGCATGAATTCATAAATATTTCTTGCGTCATCGTCTGTTAAATTTTGATTCGGCATACGCACAAGACAAAGTTCAAGCATGGCCTGAGCCTTGGGATCTTTGTCGATCATAACATCCGGGTTGGTGGCAAAATTCATGATCCATTCTGCGCTGTGCCTGCTGGTGACGTCTTTCCATCCGGGTCCAACCAATTTCTCACCTGTCAATTTGTGACAGGCACTGCATTTTACCGTATAGACTTTTGCGCCTGCATCAGCTTTGACAACATCCAGGGTCGCGGCTACATCTACCTTGGAAAATTTGCCTTCCCCTCGTTTTTGATCGTAGGATGGGTTGCCCTCTGCCGTTTTGGACTGTTCCCCGGAGGCCGCTGGTTGTTTATTATCGCCCGAATTGTTGCTGCCGCAGGCAACTGCAAACCAGGTAATCAGACTTAATAAAAAAAACTTTTTCATAATGCGTTTTTTGGATGAATTGAAATCGACCCTGCAAGATTATCACCCATTCGCCCCCTTTTTTATGCGTTGGATCATAATCGCGCAGGGAAATCCCGGGCGGAAACAATTTATCAATCGCAGATTCCGCCAGGATCCAATGCCAGCGTGGATTTCAGGGATAGCTGTCCCGGAATATGATTATAATCATGTTTCAGGAGGCATTAAATCATATTTGACGGCGGGTTATCATGATATTTTAGCTCATAAACCGACAAAAATGATCGATATCGACACGCTGCTGGCCTGGGGAGCCGTCTATAAAAAGCTTGGGCCGGAAGAAATTATTTTCAGGGAAGAGGGCGAATGCCATTTCTATCATCAGTTGGTTACGGGTTCAGTCCGCTGGACGAACATTAAAGACGATGGCGGCGAATTCATTCAAAACATGATTGAACCTGGCGAAAGTTTTGGCGAATTCCCATTATTTGACGGGTCGTCCTATGCCGCATCGGCAATAACAAATAAGGAATCGGTAATCATTCGTCTGCATAAAGACACATTTCAGCAAATGATGAAACAGAGTCCCGAAATTTCCTGGGAATTTTTGAAAATATTCGCTGAACGTATGCGTCTGAAATTCCTTTTACTTAAAGAACTTTCCTGTTTCGGGCCGGAGCATCGTATTTCCACATTATTCAACTATTTCAAAAAGTCGAACCGTAACTATTGCAAAAAATGCAATCAGCTGAAATTAACCCGGCAGCAGGTTGCCGATATGACCGGGTTAAGGGTGGAAACGGTGATTCGAAGCATCCGGCATATGAATGAAACCGGAGAGCTGGTGATCGAAAGGGGTAAAGTGTACTGTTGATTATATGATCGAAAGCATAAATGATCTGATCTTTTACCAGTCTCTTTGCAAATAAAAAACGTGCAGTCTTCGCAGAAAAAGTGGTTACAATTTTCCTTATTTAATTTATTGCTGGTCGCCTTACTGGGTGTAACCCTGCGGTATAAAATTGCTTTCTCACTGCTCTTTATCGATCAGCAGAAACTGCTCCACGGACATTCTCATTTTGCCTTTGCCGGATGGGTTACCCAGGCATTGATGGTACTGCTGGTTGGTTATTTATCTGAACATTCATCCAGGGACTATTTTCCCAAATACCGTTGGATCCTTTATTTTAACGCTTTTACGGCCTACGGGATGCTGATCAGTTTCCCCATTCAGGGATATGCATTCGTGTCCATTTTGTTCTCCACCCTTTCGGTGTTTGCATCTTACTATTTCGCTTTTATTTACTGGAAAGATCTTAACGGCTTACCAAAGAAATCTGTCAGTCATTCCTGGTTCCGGATTGCGCTGCTGGGTAATGTCATCTCTTCTGCAGGTCCGTTTTCACTGGCTTTTATGATGGCTTCACATAATATGCATTCCAATTGGTACCTGGCTTCGATCTATTTCTACCTCCATTTTCAATATAATGTCTGGTTCTTTTTCACCTGCATGGGATTGTTCAGCTATCGGCTGGCTTCCATCGGAGTGTCCGAAAACAGGTTAAAAAAACTGTGGTTGTATTTTGCGCTGGCTGCTTTTCCAACCTATTTCTTATCGGTATTGTGGTGGCATATTCCCGTCTGGTTATATGTTGCGGTTGTTGTTGCTGCCATTGGCCAGTTGACTGGCCTGACATCGCTCCTGGCCATAATAAAAAAACACAGGGAAACAATACATTTAAAAATGCCGCTGTTTTCAAGGATATTATTTTGTTTTGCCGGCCTTGCCCTGAGTATTAAGTTGGTACTTCAGGCCGCCAGGGTTATTCCGGCCATCAGCAAAATGGCTTTTGGATTCCGGCCAATCGTTATCGGGTACCTTCACCTCATTTTGCTTGGCATGATCACCATTTTCCTGCTGGCTTATTCTTATATGTACCAACTGATTCAAATCAACCCGCTGACGAAAAAAGGCCTGGTGGTTTTTATTTCCGGCGTTATTATCAATGAATTATTACTCATGTTCCAGGGTGCACAGGATCTGCTCGGGAATGGTATTCCGGGTATCCAGTTTCTTCTTTTATTGGCCTCCTGCATTTTATTTTCCGGAATACTGATCATTGTTTACGCCCAGTTATTTTTGAAAGATGACTGGAATCATAAAATGTCAGTGATTGTGTGACGAATTTTGAGAAAAATTGATATGGAAAATATAACGCAGCGATCCATTGCCTCTTTAGTGCTCGAAAACCACCAGATCGTACCCGTTTTGGAGAAATACAGTATTGACTTTTGTTGCCGTGGAAAAATGAATTTGCCGGAAGCCTGTAAGGAAAAAGGTATTGAATTGTCTGAACTTATGAAAGACATCGAATCAGCCGGAAACCCTGAAAAGGTGAAGGGCATGCCATTTGCAGAAATGACAAAAGCCCAATTGGTCAGTCATATTGTAACAACCCATCATTACTATGTTAAAAACGCCATGCCGATGATTGCAGGTCATTTGGAGAAGGTAGCCGCAAAACACGGAGAAACCCATCCGTATATGGTAAGGGTAAAAGAACTTTTTGGGATGGTCCGTGAAGAGATGGAGCAACATATGAAAAAGGAAGAGGCCATTTTATTTCCGCGGATTCTCGAAACAGAAAATAACCCCGGAGCCCGGAAACTATTCCCGTCGAATTATATCAGTGCGCCAATCGCCATGATGGAACAGGAACATGAACATGCCGGAGATGCGATGTTTGAAATACGCAACCTTACTCATCATTATACCGTACCAACCGGTGCATGCACTACATTCCGGATTTGCCTGTCGGAGCTAAAGGAATTTGAAGATGATTTACATGAACATGTTCATCTGGAGAATAATATTCTGTTTCTTAAAGCCCTTCAGGTAACGCAATCCTATTAATTTTGTTCTATGATCAGGAGATTCATTCTTTCTTTAATATGCATAACCGTCCTAATGTCAGCTGGTAAAGCCTGTTCCATTTGCGGCTGCGGAGGTGGCAATCTTTATTTGGGCCTGCTTCCGGATTTTAAATATCAGTTCTTCGGACTGAGGTTTCAATCCGCCCAGTATCATACCCAGCTCGTGAGTGATCCTTCACAATACAGTACGAATGATTACCATTCGGTAGAACTTTGGGGAGGCGTCAGGTTAGGCAGGAAATTCCAGGTACTCGCTTTTATGCCGTATTACATGAATAAGCAGGTTGACGACGACGGCACTACATACACCCATGGTTTGGGCGATATTACCGTCATGGGTCAGTACCTGGTGTTTAAGAGTTCAAAACGTGCAACTAAAAATGCGATTAATCAACAGTTATGGCTGGGTGGCGGGATTAAATTGCCCACCGGACCTTTTAATGCCCATGTGCTGGATAGCAACACTACGGTAGCCGATATTAATGCGCAAATCGGTACGGGTAGCGTCGACTTCCTAATAAATGGCATGTACAGTTTAAACATTCGAAATATTGGCATCAGTGTGACAGCTAATTACAAAATAAATACCGTTAATGGGGACCAATATAAATATGGCAATAAATTTCAGTCCAATCTGATTGCATTTTATCAGTTGGGCGGAATGCAAACCACGATTACCCCGAACATAGGGGTAGGATACGAAAATGTTGCGATTAATAAACTGCAAAATAAAAACGTTCAATTTACCGGCAGCCAGGTGATGACGGCAATCGCCGGTGTTGAGTTTGATTTTGGCAAAGTGGGCATTGGAATCAACGCGCAGATTCCATTGGCGCAGAACTTTGCAGAAGGTCAGACGAAAATGAGATACAATGCCATGATGCACCTTACCTATCAATTCTGAGGGGTATCTGGCAACTTATAGCCAGATTTCTAATCAAACCTCCGCCTCATAAAAGAAGCCATTAATCTTCTTACGTCCGGCCGGTTATTATTCCTATTAGAAAAGTTGAATCAGTGTAGATTCACAGTTAAACGAGTGGTGGCATTACGAAGGAAAGACGAAGGAATGCTCTTTAAAATTGTATATTTAAGGAGAGAAAATTTCCAAGATCATGGGCAATGTTACCAACAACCTGTTATTGAAGGGTATGTCGGGCCGCGCCGGAAACAAAATCTACCGGACAATTAAAGATAAGACATTTTCCGGAAAAGTCCCGGATATGTCGGGAATTACGCCATCGAAAAAACAGAAGCAGAAAAGAAATCTTTTTGCATCAGCCGTGAAATTTGCGCGATCTGTTATGAAGGATCCGGCCGAAAGAGCAAAATATAAAACTCCGGATGGATCCGTGTATCACGCTGCTATAAAGGAATACATGGGTTTATTCAGTCCGGCACAACTTACAAAGCTTACACTCAAACCGCGATTGAAAGCCGGTTTACAGGACCTTTCCCTTACCGGGTCACAACTCCGGGCTATTGCATTTATCATAAAATACCAGGTACTTACCAACAGCTTCTATCAGAAAATGAATGGTGTGTCCAAGGCCTCGGCTACACGTCACCTGCAGGAACTTACCAATCACCGCATCATCCAATCTAATAAAGGGAGGGGAGCAGGGGCAAATTATATAATTGGCTCATTTTTGAAAAAAATAGGCTCACCGGATTAAATGCAATTATGCCTAAAAATGCTTCGGAATGAATAAAATCGCGGTCCTGTTCATGGTGGGTTTTTCTGTGCTGAACACTAAAGCCCAGACGAAACTTCAACTTCTTTCCCCCGACAAAAAGATCCGCATCGAAATAGAGGCGATCGTGCGTTTGAAATATTCAGTCTTTGTCGACAATAAAAAAATTTTAGATGAGTCTGCTATTGGCATGCAGCTGTTGGACGGCCGCAGTTTGTCACAGGATCTTGAGCTGATTAGTAGTAAGGAAAATCCGACACGGGGAATGATCGTTGTGCAAGTGCCGTACAACCGGAAAAATATTCCCGATATATACAACGAACTAACACTGCAATTCAAAAGTCATTTTGCTGTCATATTCAGGTCCTATAATGATGGTGTGGCGTACAGGATCTCAACATCATTCAGTGATTCTATTGAGGTTGCTCAGGAAACGGTCGGTTTTTTATTCAGGAAGGGCGGACATGCTTTTGCACCCGTGATCAGCAAAAGAGAGGGCCTGGAT
>JBGPBW010000201.1:0-8869 GCA_041481385.1 Puia sp. | reverse complement strand
TGGAACCTGAACCGGAAAAACAGTGACCTGCTTTTTTTTGAATTCGGTAAATCCTATTCAAGTCACGAGCCCGGAAGTTATTCAGAAAAAAATCATTGCTGTTTATACCTGACAGGAAACAGACAACCTGAAAGCTGGAAAGGGAAACCCGTTCCGGTGGATTTTTATTATCTTAAAGGCCTCTGTTCGGCGATCTGCACCCTTGCCGGTATATCGGGAGATGTTGTACCGTTGACCCATCCGAAATTAGCCAGCGGCCAGGAAATAAAGCGGGGTGACCGGATCATTCTGGGCGCCGGAACAGTAGACAGCGCTGTATTACAGAAATTCGATATCCGGCAACCTGTATTTTTTGCAGATATTTATTGGGACCAGTTCCTCGAGCTCGCAGCTGAAAACAATATTGTATTTTCGGAATTGCCCAGGCAGAACCCAGTCAACCGGGATCTTGCACTGATCGTAGAGAAATCGCTGCCATTTGAGGCTGTGGAAAAAGCCCTTCAGGGAATTGGCCTGCAGAAATTGCGCGGCGTTCAGTTATTCGATATTTTTGAAAGTGAAAAACTTGGAAAAGACAAAAAGTCAATGGCCATCAGTTTTACATTTCTGGATAGTGAAAAAACCCTGACTGATAAAGAGATCGACGGAATGATGAACCGGATCATGAAAACTGCCGAAGAAGAATTGAAGGCTGAAATCAGAAAATAACCGCATAATCATTTATAAAACCATTTTCATGACGCAACCGGAATTACAACTCAAGAGAGTGCATGAAAAAATAGGATTATTGCTGAAACAGCACCTGGCTCTTCAAAAGGAAAATGAAAGGCTCAGGGACGACCTGAAGAAAATGCTGGTGCGCTGCGAAGACCTAAGCCGCGAGGCGGAAAAGTTCCGTCAGCAGGCTGAGGTATCGAAATTATCAGGCAGTAGCTTGGACGAATCAGATAAAAAAATGCTTGAGAAAAGACTAAATCAATACGTCAGGGAGATTGATAAATGTATCGCCCTGTTGCAGGAATAGTTAAAACTCAAACTCGTTTAACGAGACGTAATTTCATTTCATCGGCTCCCTGTGATACTTCGAGGGTATACACCCCGTAAGGAAGTTCATTCAGCCCTTCCCAGTCGAGAAATTGCTGACCGAAACCGAGTTCTTTCTGCATAATACTGCAGATCGCCCCGCTATCGTCTTTTAAAACTGCCTTCAATAATGATTTCTGTGTCTGATTGATCTCTAGGCTTAGCCGATCAATAAAAGTCGGAGATTTGATCTTTAGAAACATAGGTACTGGATATTGGATTAAGGAAACTTTGCCCGGCGGATTGGATTCTTCAGAAGAACTTCACTTAACTTCGGATAATCGTCATCCAGCTGGTATTTTTAAAGTTAAAACAAGAATTCGAGACATGCAAGCGCTTATCCCAATAAATATCGTAATCGGCGACCGGTCCTTCCGGATCAGAATAAAACCTGAAGATGAGGGCGCGGTAAGGGGAACATTAAAGACCATCAACGACAAGATCATCGAATTTAAGTCCCATTTTGCCGGTAAAGACATGCAGGACTATGTTTCCATGGTGATTCTATGGTATGCCACACAGACCCTTCCAACTTCGGGAAACGAGACTTCCACTGATTTTATGAATACCCTCGGCAAAATGGAGGAACAACTCGATAAGATCCTGAGCTGAGGATCGGGAGCCCTACATAAAAAACCTTATCTTCGCTAACCGTTCACTTTTTACTTATGGGTGATAAAAATATGATTCTGAACATTCTAAACTCAAGTTTCCATGGATTCAACCGTGCTATACATAATAATTGCTGTCATATGCCTTGCCATCGGTGTGCTGGCGGGTAAATTTATCTTTTCGAAAAACACCAAAAAACAAATTGAAGAGGCCAGTCAACAGAGCCAGAAAATCCTTTCAGATGCCCAGCTTTCCGCAGAAACTTTAAAAAAAGAAAAGCTATTAGAAGCCAAAGAGCGATTCGTACAACTCAAATCTGAACATGATAAAGAAGTTCTGGAAAGAAACCGGAGGCTGGCTGATTCCGAATTAAGGACCAAACAAAAAGAGCAGAGCATTACCCAGCGACTGGAGTCTCTGGACAAGCAGGCCAAAGAGAACGACGCCATCAAGGAAAATCTGAACCGTCAGATCGATGTGGTCAATCATAAACGTACGGAACTGGAAAAACACCAGGAAGAACATATCCGCCGACTGGAAAAAATAGCCGGTTTAACTGGCGAAGAGGCCAAGAATCAGCTCATCGAAAGTCTCAAACAGGAGGCCCACACGCAGGCACTGGCTCTTCAGCAGGAAATTATTGACGATGCCCGTCAGAAAGCTAATAAGGAAGCCCGCAAAATTATTATTCAGAGCATCCAGCGTACGGCTGCCGAACAGGCCATAGAAAATTCTATAACTGTATTCAACCTGGAAAGTGATGAGATCAAGGGTCAGATCATCGGCCGGGAAGGACGTAATATCCGTGCCCTGGAGGCAGCTACCGGTGTGGACCTAATTGTGGATGATACCCCTGAAGCCATTGTACTTTCTTCCTTCGACCCGCTTCGGAGGGAAATCGCCCGTCTTTCCCTGCAACGCCTGGTTGCCGATGGTCGCATTCACCCGGCAAGGATCGAGGAAGTCGTGGAAAAAACAAAAAGACAGATTGATGAACAGGTGATCGAAATCGGAGAGAGAACCGTGATTGAATTGGGCATTCATGGGCTGCATAAAGAACTCGTGCGGATCGTGGGAAAAATGCGTTTCCGTTCTTCATATGGCCAAAACCTGCTCATGCACAGCAGGGAAGTGGCCAATCTCTGTTCGATCATGGCATCAGAGCTGGGACTCAATCCAAAGCTGGCCAAACGGGCCGGCTTACTGCACGATATCGGAAAAGTGCCCGACGAAGAAACGGAATTGAGCCATGCCCTGCTGGGTATGAAGATTGCTGAAAAATATGGGGAGAACCCTGCAGTGATCAATGCCATTGGTGCCCATCATGACGAAGTGGAGATGCAATTTGTTATCGCCCCCATCATTCAGGCCTGCGATGCCATCAGTGGCGCGCGTCCGGGAGCCCGGCGGGAGATCATGCAGCAATATATCCAACGGATCAAGGACCTGGAAAACCTGGCCCTTACATATCCGGGTGTGGAAAAAGCATATGCGATCCAGGCAGGGCGTGAATTACGGGTAATCGTTGAATCTGACCGGGTTACCGATGGAGACAGCGACAAGCTGAGTTTTGAGATCGCCCAGAAAATTCAAACCGAAATGACTTATCCCGGCCAGATCAAAGTAACTGTGATCCGGGAAAAAAGGGCCGTGAATGTGGCCAGGTAGTCTGTAAACATAGTTTTTGAATATCCCTGAAAGCTCATTACTTTTGCATCCCCAAAAATCATGTTATGAACGCGGCTATTGCATTTGTCCAGGAACAGTTTAATACCAAGAAAGAGCTTCCGAAATTTAAAGCGGGGGACAATGTGACCGTGAATTATAAAATCCTGGAGGGTAATAAAGAGCGTATCCAGAGTTTTAAAGGAGACGTAATTAAACGCCAGGGTGTGGGTATGACAGCCACTTTTACCGTAAGGAAAATTTCAGACGCCATTGGTGTAGAAAGAACTTTTCCTGCTTTTTCGCCCAACATCGAGTCCATCGCTGTCAATAAAGTTGGTCGCGTACGTCGGGCTAAACTTTACTTCCAGCGTGTACGTAGTGGCAAGAGCGCACGGATCAAGGAAAAAAGAATTATCTCCTAAATAAATCAAATGTTATTTATAGAGCGGAAGTGCAAGCTTCCGCTTTTTTTATTTGCAATAGACTACCTTTGAATCTTAAATGAATAGTATATGTTCAGTTATTTTCTACAATGTTTTTTTCTGTTGTCTGCACCCGGTGGCTCAGAATGGATATTGATCATCCTTGCCGTGTTAATCCTTTTTGGAGGTAGAAAAATTCCGGAATTTATGCGAGGCCTTGGAAGAGGGATGCGTGAATTCAATGATGCTAAAAATAATGTGAAAAAGGAATTTGAAGAAGGTATGAATGAACCGCCAAAATCCGGAACAAACTCTTCTACTCCACCAGCTAACAACCCATAGGAATCTGTAATTGCCGGTTACAGTGACCGTTTGATTAATTATTGTTCTCTTTCACTTCCATACAAAACTATCAGGAAGCCCTGAGCGAAGGATCCTTGTCCTGCCGGGACACTGTCCTGTATTTCCTGGAACGCATCAACAGGCTTAAACACCTGAACTCGTTTGTGCACATTTACGAATCAGAGGCCCTGGAAACAGCCGACAGACTCGACAGGGAACGAAGGGCCGGACAAACGACTGGCAGACTACATGGAGTTGTAATTGGCATCAAGGATGTCATATGTTATAGAGATCACCCGGTTACCGCAGGTTCGGCCATTCTGGAGGGATTCCATTCCCCTTATCACGCTACCGCTATTGAAAAACTAGTCAGGGCGGGCGCCATAATCATCGGGCATCTGAACTGTGATGAGTTTGCGATGGGATCCAGCAACGAAAATGCACCCGTATACGGGCGGGCAAAAAATGCTCTTGACACAGAAAAAGTGCCAGGTGGTTCTTCCGGGGGCTCCGCTGTGGCTGTCCAGGCTTCCCTGTGTATGTTATCCCTGGGAAGTGATACCGGTGGTTCGGTGCGTCAGCCTGCAGATTTCTGCGGCGTGGTGGGGCTTAAACCCACCTATGGCAGGATTTCCCGCTATGGTCTGATTGCCTATGCCTCTTCCTTTGATCAAATTGGGCTTTTTGCCAGAAATATTCCTGATATCGCGTTGGTTCTCGAGGTTATATCGGGATTTGATCCCCGGGATGCAACTTCTTCCCGGAAAGCTGTGCCGGCATATGCAGAAGGCTTAAGGCTTAAGACTCAAGGCTTAACGCCAGACGGCGGACGGTCAACCGTCAAGCGCCAACCGCCAACCTATCGTATTGCGGTCTTTAAACAGGCCCTGGACCACCCCTCACTTGACCCTGAGATAAGGGATAAAATGAGAAAATTCTTACTTGAACTCCGGCAAATGGGACACCAGGTGGAAGAGATCCCGTTCGATCTGCTGGAATATATCGTTCCGGCCTATTATATCCTTACCACGGCCGAGGCCTCTTCCAATTTGTCGCGTTTTGATGGTGTTCGTTATGGACACCGTACTGCTGATTTGAAAGCCGGTTTCCCTGAGTTCTATAGGAAATCCAGGTCAGAAGGCTTCGGTATGGAGGTTAAAAGAAGGATCCTGTTGGGCACTTTTGTGCTGAGCGCAGGTTATTATGATGCGTATTTCGCAAAAGCTCAAAAAGTGCGTAAAATTTTAACAGAACGCACGAAGCTGATTTTCAATGAATTTGATCTGATTCTCACTCCCACAGTACCAACAACCGCTTTTAAGGCTGGTGAAAAATCCTCTGATCCAGTCGCCATGTATCTCGCTGATTTATACACGGTTTACGCAAACCTGGTTGGTATCCCCGGTATTTCGCTTCCCATTTTTACCCACACAAACGGCATGCCTTTTGGTGTGCAGGCTATGACAAACCAATTTCGGGAGTTATCTTTACTCAAGTTCTCCAACGAACTCTTGCAGCAATATAAGTCCTACGAGATTCCGACTTTATGAAAACCGGATCATTCTGACTACTGCGTCCGGCAGTTACCATCCGCAATCCATCCCTTGAAAGATTTATACTCCGGATTTCCCGGGTTATAAATATTTAAGCTCTAAAAGATGAAAAGACTTTTATTGTTGGGCATGGCTATCATTGGGGCTCTGGCATACAGTCGCGCAAATGCCTTAAAAGTTGATAAAACTTTTGTAGCACTGCATATCCCAATAGATACAAGTGATGTTAAAACAGGATTTAATAACCTTTTCCTGGCCTCTGTAAATGGTTCCAATGGAGCTCGTTTAAACCCCCGCGCCATGATTTATGTGCAGGATTTTATGCTGCATAATAAAAAGGAAATGGATGATATGAAATCCTGGGGACGTCCTTATTTCAATCTGATCGATGGCATCCTGAGCCAATACGGACTGCCCTCAGAACTGAAATACCTGGCGGTAATCGAATCAAACCTGAAACCGACCGCCCTTTCCTGGGCTGGTGCCGTTGGACCCTGGCAGTTGATGCCGGCTACCGCACGGGTTTTGGGTCTTAAAGTAACCCGGAAAGTAGATGAACGAAAGAATTACTATAAAAGCACCAGGGCTGCTGCCGTATACCTGCGCGACCTCTACACTGAGCTGGGCGACTGGCTCCTCGTCATTGCCGCGTATAACGGAGGAACGGGCAATGTATACAAAGCCATGAAAAAAAGCCACAGCAGGGACTTCTGGGATATGCAATATTACCTACCATCCGAATCCAGGAATCATGTCAAGAAATTCATAGGCACACAATATACTTTTGAAGGCCAGGGCAGTGTAACTACCCTGACCCGCGATGAGGCTACTGATCAGCTTTCAGGGTCATCGATGTATGTTTTCAACCGGAAACTAAACAAGGATGAAATGAATGGCGCAAAAACGCTCACTGTCTCCGGTAAATATTTCTCGACCGTTATTTCTAAGTATATTCTGATGGATGCGGCCGTGTTCAATCGTTTCAACCCCGACTTTGACAAGGTGATGGCCAGCTCCAATAATAGCTATGACCTGATCCTGCCGGCCGACAAAATGGATCTTTTCATTTCGAATAAATACCAGATTCTAAATGAATCAGTACAGCGACTGCTCCAGGACGATGTACTGGCAAATGAAAGCAAGGCAGTAGCCGGCCTTTCTCATAAATAGATAATATTGAATCTTTTTTCTGTCACTCATCCTGCAACTAGCAGGATGAGTTTTTTATTACGGCTTCGAAAGCAGCTACTTTGATTAGACATTCATCGTACTCCTGGCCAGGATCGCTGTTTATCGTAATACCTGAGCCAGCGAAATAAGCGAGGTATTCACCTGGAAGATTATATAACAGACTACGTATTACCACATTAAAGTCAAAATCCTGGTTCGGCTCTACATAACCGACTGCCCCTGAAAACAATCCCCTCGCTGATTTTTCATAAGCTTCCGTCAACTCCAGAACGCGTTTTTTAGGTGCCCCCGTCATAGATCCCATAGGAAATGTGTTGGCAACCATCTCACTCCAGTGAAGGCCTTTTCTCGGTTTGCCGGTAATCGTTGAAATCATCTGATGTACCTGGGCAAAGCTGTAAACGCCAAACAATTCCGTAACCTTCACCGAATCAGGTTCACAAATTTTAGACAGATCATTTCGCACGAGGTCAACCACCATAACATTTTCAGCCCGGTCTTTTTCACTGGCTGAAAGTTCTGCCTTTAGCCTGGCGTCCTCAGCCGGATTTTCCCGGTTTCTTGCTGCGGTTCCCTTCATGGGTTGTGACAGTATGATGTCTCCTTTTAGTTTCAGATATCTTTCGGGGCTTGCACAAAGCAGGAATCTTTTATCTGTGGAATAAAAGGCGGAGAATGGGCTTGGAGAAATCTTATTCAAAGCGCGGTATAAAGACAGGGGATCCAACTGAGTATTCTCGGAAAAGAACTCCTGGCAGAAATTGATCTCATAACAGTCCCCGCGTTGTATATGCTCCTTGAGACGTTGGATGATCCGGATATAATCATCTCTGAAGATTCTTTGCAGGATAAGTGGAGGATCAAATCCGGGTTTTTCCGAATCCGGTCGGGATCCTAAAATCTGGTCATATATTTCCCGGTGATCGTTTCCCAAAACACCAATTTGGATTTCGCGCTGGCGGATAATCACAACGATTTGCGGAACAAAAAAAAACAGATCGGGAAAGCCGATAAAGTCAGGAAGTCTGCTTGGAGAATGTTCAGTTTCTGATTTTAGAGCGAATGAAAAATGACCGAAAAGCCAATCGTCCTGTTTTAGGGAAAATGTTTTCAGCTCTTCAAATGCCCGGCCGGCTATAGTCTTCAGCCGGGAGCGTTCTCCTGTTGCTGCCAGGCATTCATATCCCCCTTCTTCAGAAGGATACTCCTGGTTATCCAAAAAACAACAGGTATCAAACTTGGCAGACCAGTTTAATACCTGTTGTTTTATTGTATACAGATCAGAAAAAGGAAATGAAACAAATTGGCGCTTGGCCATGCCGGTTAGCCTTATTAAAAATCCTCTTCCTCCTCATCAAATCCGTTGTCGTTGAAGAGATCCATGTTTTTATAGTCATCATCCAAACCCAGCTCATCTTCGTCTGCTTTAGCGGCTTTTTTACCGCCAGGAGCTGCTTTTTTGGTTTTGGAGCGTGGAACATCGAATTCATCGAAGTCAGGATCCCATTCCTCTTCTTCCTCCACTTTATCCCAGTCATCCACTTCGTCTTCCCCCTCAAGGTCATCATCATCATCGTCCTCATCCGATTTTTTTTTCGTTTTGGATGCAGTTGCCTTCGGGCCTTTCTTTGCAGCAGTTTTTGGAGTTACCACCTCATCATCTTCCTCATCATCCTCATCATCTTCTTCCTTTGCTTTTTTAGAAGAAGGTTTGGCAATGGGTTTAGATGCAGCAGGTGCGGATTTTTTGGAATCCTTATTCTCCTTATCAGATTTTGGTGCCATATTCCAATAAGATTAGATTGTAAAATTTCAGCGAAGTTTTTAAACCTCCAAATTTTTTTAGTAAGAATTTTCGATTCCCCCGGTAGACTATTGTTTTTCTATCAATTGACTCCGTCCGGGCCCGTTTGAAATATATGAAACCTTAACGTTCAGGTAGCTATCTATAAAAGAAATATATGTTTTCATTTCTTCAGGCAGCAAATGAATGTCTTT
>JBGPBW010000200.1:0-8897 GCA_041481385.1 Puia sp. | reverse complement strand
GTGAATGCGCATCCCTGGATTAACATGAAAGGAGCTTCATCAGAAGAAATTATCGCCCAGGTTGAAAAATGTCCGACCGGCGCATTGAGCATCCTGAAAAAATCCAAAACTTAATCTGACTGAACATTTATAGGTAATCCGCCGGGTCTTCGCAAATCCGGAAGCCTTCGTTAAATCCATCCATGATCTGAATGTCACCGGCCTCCAGTCTGAAAAAATTGGCATTAAAATTCTCCAGCAGCCGTTCCTTTTTTGAAGATTTGGGTATGGGCGATACTCCGTGTTCGAGTTGCCAGCGCAGGACCAGCTGCGCTGCTGTTTTCTGATATTTGTTACACAATTTAATAAGTCGTGCATCATTAAACTTCAGTCCCCTTGTGATCGGCGAATAGGCCTGAAGCTGAATCGCTGATGTCTTGCAGAAATTCAGAAGTTCTTCCTGGTATAACCAGGGAGAAAATTCAACCTGATTCACAGTTGGAACGGTCGTTCCATATTGTTTTAATTCCTTCAGCAAAGTCAGGTTATAATTGGCCACACCAATGGCCCGCACCCGTCCTTCAGCATATAATTTTTCCAGAGCTGCCCAGGAATCTTTCCGTCCTTTTTTTATGGGCCAGTGAATGAGATATAAGTCAATATAATCCTGCTGCAGAGTCTTCAGACTTTTATCGAAGGCTTTCAAAGCTTTTTCATACCCATGATCCGGATTGTTCAGTTTGGTCGTGAGAAATATTTCCGACCTGGAAACAGCACTTTGATTGATCGCCATGCCGATCTCGGATTCATTTTGATACATAGCTGCCGTATCGATCAGCCGGTAACCGATTTCCAAAGCATCTAAAACTGCCTGTTCTGCTTCAAGGCGGTGCATATCATAAACACCCAGGCCCAGCATAGGCATGGAAATCCCATTATTCAACGTAGCCGTCGCACAGGTATCGTTTGAAGGAACCATCTTCATGTCATTTTAAAAATACAAAATCGGTTCCAGAACGCGATGGCTCAGGAATTGCCAAAGGTATGAAGGCTCAACCCGGAAGCCGGAAATACCGTTTTCACTATGACCTTCATTTCCTCAGCGTTCAACATCAGCACATGAAAAAAATATCTTTACTCATAGCAGCTTTCCTGTTCGTGATGGGCGTCTTCGCCGGGCCGGGCGGGAAGGACAGACCGGATACCGAAAACAGCATTCTTGTTTCCCGGGAGATTATAGACACCGGGCGATTCAAAACCAAACCCATTTCTGAAAAACAGACTGGTGCCGATTCGGCATATGCTTTGGTCGCGGGAGGAAGTAAGGGCATCGGGTTTGCCATTGCAGAAGCATTGGCCAAAAGGGGATATAACCTGATTCTGATTGCCCGTCATTTGGATTCGCTCAAAGCTGCAAAAAATGAACTGGAATACCTGTATGGGATTCATGTGGAAATTATTCCCTGCGACCTCAGCCGGGAAGAATCGGCGACAGATATTGCCCATTGGTGTATAGAAAGAAATATTCATTTAAAAATGCTTTGCAATGTGGCTGGTTTTGGCGGTTCCAGGGACTACCTGACCTTGCCCCTGGATTCATTACGGTATATGATCAACCTGAATGTGGGGTCAGCCATGGCGCTGACACTTACCTTGTTGCCTTTATTGGAAAAAAATGCGCCGTCTTATATTCTGAATGTGGGCAGTATGGCAGGGTTTGCACCCATACCGGTGAAAAATTTATACTCCGCCACCAAGTCAGCGGTTGTATTCTTTAGTTATTCCCTGAGTTACCAGCTTAAAGAAAAAAATATCAGCGTAAGTGTTCTTTGTCCGGGACCTGTATTTACAAAACCTGAAATAAAAGAGGATACCCAAAAAAAACTGGGCTGGTTTGGGATGCAAATGGCTGTGCCTCCGGAAAAAGTGGGCGAGGTCGCTGTCAGGGAAACCCTAAACGGAAAACTCGTGATCGTTCCCGGAACCCTGTCGAAATTAACCTCCATAATCATCAGGATACTGCCCAGAAAATGGATTGTATCCATCTACGGTAAAGCCGGCGATAAAAAATAATCAATTCATGTCCATACAATGAAAAATGATATGAAATATGCCTTGGTTTCCGGGGGAAGTAAAGGAATTGGATTTGCCATAGCTTCGGCATTGGCGCGGAGAAAATTCAATCTTATATTGGTTGCGAGAAATGCAGAAGATCTGGATGATGCAAAGACAAAATTAGAAAACAGCCATCCGGTCATCGTGGAGACTTTGTCTTTAGACCTGAAGGACAATGAAGCTGCAGAAAAAATCGGCAACTGGTGTTCGGAAAGAAATTTACCGCTAAGTGTTCTATGCAATGTAACCGGTATCGGTGGTTCAGCTGATTATCTGTCCAATTCACTAAACGAATCGCTGTATATGTACCGGTTAAATATGGAACCCGCTATTTCCCTCACCCATCACTTGTTGCCAATATTAAAAAAAAATCAGCCTGCCTATATCCTGAACGTTTCCAGTATGGCCGGTTTTGCGCCTATTTTTATCAAAAACATTTATTCCGCATCCAAGTCGGCGATGATTTTTTTCAGTTATTCCCTCCGTTATCAGTTAAAAGCAGACCGGATATCCGTAAGTTGTCTTTGCCCCGGACCCGTTTTCACCCGGCCGGCCATTGAAAAAGAAACGCTGGCCCAACTGGGAAAGTTTGGAAAGTGGATGGCCGTTAGTCCCGCGAAAATCGGAGAGACAGCCATAAACCGGACATTTAAAAAAAAGATGCTGATCATACCGGGAACCTTACCCAGCGCCGTTTCCATCCTGATTCGTATCCTGCCCCGGCACTTCGTTTGCTGGTTATATTATAAACTGTCTAAAAAAACAGGGTAACGATTTGTAAGGTAACCGGTCAAGGGAAATCCACTCCATTGTATTCAAAAAAAAATTTTGCAAACGATTCCATCTCTGTATCTTTCAAATGTTATGACCCAGAGGATCTGATCCCGTTCGACTCACCCGCTAATCCGCGTTCCCACCCAATCCTGATTTTTTTAACCTAAAATAAGCCAATATGCGAAAGTTTCTCTATGCACTATTTGTCCCTTTAAGTTTTTTAGCCTGCAAAGACAGCAGCACAACTTCGACTCCAGCGCCTGCAGCCGGCAATGACAGCGCCGTCGCGGCGGCAATTACCATGCCTTATGTTGCAGACTACTCTTCCAAATTTGTTCCGGGAAAACAAACGGATGTCCTTACGGTTTTGAATAGCTACAAAGCCTGGGAAACAAATGATATGAAGGCGATGCGGGCCACTTTCTGGGATTCAATTACCATGGTGTTTTCCGACGGTACAAAAATGTCTGGCACATCAGACAGCCTGGTAAAGATGGCTGGTAAATTCCGGGACAGCTTGTCCAAAGTAGTGCTGACTTTCTATGCCTGGACGCCCAACCACAGTGTGGACAAAAATGAAGACTGGGTAAACGTATGGTACAAAGAAGTGGACTATTTTAAATCAGGCAAAGTAGATTCCACCGACTATGAAGATGACAACATGCTGAGGGATGGTAAAATCGCGTATACGGGTTCACATGCTACAAAATTTAAGAAAAAATAGACAGAAAGATTTCATAAGAAAAGCCCCTGTCGCATGCAGGGGCTTTTTTTTGCAATTATCGAATTAAAAGCTTTTCCAGTTTTTGTTTTACTTCGGGCCATTCAGAAAGCAGAATGGAGAACCGGGCGGAATCTCTTGGAATCTGATCCACAGCCAGCCGGTGCGCCCGGAGTATGCCTTCTAATTTCCCCCCGATGCGTTCGATTGCGGCACGTGATCTTTCGTTGCGGACATCAGCATGAAAACAAACCCTGAAAACCTGCCATTTTTCGAAAGCCATTTCCAATAAAAGCAATTTGGCTTCTGTATTGACTGCTGTCCGAAGTGCTGACCGCGCGAGCCAGGTATAACCAATTTCACAAGCATCAGGAAAAATCCGGTTCCACCTGTCATGTCCTTCTGCCCACAACCATTTTTCAATATTAAAGAAGCGTGTGGATCCGATAACGGCATCATCCTCAATCCGGATAATGGCAAACGCCAGCGCAGATCCCGCTGCACGCCAGGTCATAGCGGTCCGAATATATTCTTCCGCTTCTTTTATTCCCTGCGGTACCGGGCTCCACCGGTATAAGGAGATATCTTCCGCCGCTGCTCCGGCCAGCCCCGCGGCATGTGTCAATTCAAGTGGTTCGAGGCGAATATATTGTCCGGTCAGGGTGTTTGTTTGTTCCATATCAATTTGTGAAATTACCTAATTCCACAAACCCAAACTCTATGAAATATCATGCGAAAGTTGTTTGACTGTGTGGAAGGAAGCCGTATCTTTTGCGCTAATAATATTTGTAACCATATTCAGATTTATGATGATGAAAGCCGTACTATTTATCCTGGTTTTATTTTCAGCATGCAAACCGGCTGGCTATTTTGTCAGCCCCAATGAAGTCCGCAAAGAAAAAGTGGTCTTGTATTTAAAGAACGAAGAAAAAATAACCGGGGAAATCAATATTGATCTGGAGAATGCGTCCGCCCAGCATACGGAATTCAAACCACTCATCGAGATCATGCCTGAAGGAAAAACAGTGTGGCGAAAAATCAATATGACAGATATTGCTGCTTACACAATGAATTCCGTTTATTACGCCGCTAAAAATCTGGATGTGGATCTGAATGGAATCCATTACCTGATGTTTGTAAAACGGCTTACCGAAGCAAATTCCAAAATACAGTTATTTGAATTGTACGAAAGTGGTAAGGGAACCTATACCGGTGAATCGAAATATTCCTACTTCCTCTCATTCCCCGGATACGCTCCATACCAAACCATCAATGTCAGGAGCAATCAGTTAATCCCCAATTTCGATTTAAAAATGAGCGCTATGGTGGAAGACTGTCCCGAACTGGCAAAAAAAATAAGATCCAGGCAAAGCGATTATTTCCTGTCCATGGCTACTTTTAATCGCAAAAAAACGCCTGAAGTACTCATGCGTATTATTAATGAGTACAACAGTTGCCATTAAACACTCCATTCCTTCCGTTTCTACCCGGATAATGACATAACCTCAATAAAGGAACAAGCCATCGGCCAGCCCTGGACGCATTTTTGCAAAAACTGCGTTTACCCAACCACGTTCCATAATATATTATAATTAAAATATATGTATCTTTCTTACTCACTAAAACCTAAATAGTATGGATTCCAAGAAATTTCTCATTGGCACTTTGGTGGGAGGAATTAGTTTCTTCTTACTCGGTTATCTTATTTACGGGATGGCTTTATCCGGGTTTTATATGAAGCATTCAGTCGCTCCTGCCGGTTCCATGAAAAGCATGAGTGAAATCTTATGGTGGGCCCTGATATTGGGCAACCTGGCTGGAGGTGCGCTGTTGACATGGATTTTCCTGAAACTGGGTAGTATCCGTTCTTTTGGCAGCGGCTTCGGTACCGGTGCTTCGATCGGATTTTTCATGGCGCTGAGTTTGGATCTTATCCGGTATGCAACAGAAAACACATCTGACCTAACAGCCACATTAGCTGATGTTGGAGTAGGAACCGTTATGAACGGGATCGTGGGAGGAATTATTGGTGCCGTATTGGGTATGGGGGCTAAGAAATCATAATGCTGTGAGCTCGCAGTAACACTAAGCCCCTGGCTACAAAAAAGAATTTTGTCGCCAGGGCTTTTTCAGACAGGCGTGATAATTGTTGAAATCTTAAATCTTCGAATTATGAATATTAAAGAAACCAACGTTACGATTAATGTTAAGGACCTGGACAAATCCATTTCATTTTATGAATCCATCGGATTCGTTCTAAAAAATCGCTGGGGTAATTATTATGCACAGCTCACGGCACCAAATATCGAAATCGGACTGCATCCGTCCAACCCAAACAACCTGAAAGACAATTCGGGAAATATATCCATAGGACTTACAACAAATGATTTTGAAGAAGCAAAATCTGAACTACAAAAATTATCGATTAAAACAACCGACAGACAGGAAGAAGGAGGAAAATTTATACATTTTAACGACCCGGACGGAACCGCACTTTATATTATCAAACCTGGAAATTTCTAACCAGGATATTATTCAGTGATTATTGTTTATAAAAATTGCTGCAACGATAATTTCAGACCTTTTTGAATTTACAGCGCATTGGTCAAGCAGTTTCTGATAATAAAATAATGCCTTCTCGTCATCTCCTGCATTTTCTGCTGACCTGCCCGCTCCATAGAGGCCGTTAAACCGGTTGGGATGTATTCCGGTTTATGGATATCTGCCGATTAAGTGGTTATTGACAATCGTCTTTTTTAAGACTGCGGGATCGATAGTTCCCTCTTTTGCGAAAACGATTTTTCCGCCCGGCTCTATAAGCAGGGTATAGGGCAAGTCACCATGCCATCCGGGATTTACAGTTTGAAACCAGGCGGGATTTTCGCCCGGGTTTATCAGAAAATTGGAATTGGAAGCCTGCTGTGTTTCCAGAAACTTCAATATTTTTTCCTTTGTGTCTGTTCCGTCTGTATTCACGCTAATGAATTCAAAATCCCGATCCCGGTACATCCTGTTGATCGTAACGAATTCAGGAAATTCCTGCAGGCTCGCGGAGGAGTGGATCGACCACAGATTCACCAGCCGCAATTTTCCCGAAGCGTTTTTAATAATAGACTCCATGGCTTCCTTATCTATGGTTTCCAAATGAACAGGCTCTTTTGCCCAAGCCTGAAGCGATTTTTGAACCAGATCTTTTTTCTCAGACCATTTCACGGAACATCCGAAAACTTTTGTCGTTTTTACCGGCACTTCACGGTTATCCAATAACGCATCAATGGCATTGCGGGCATCTGTCTGGCCCGGAGTTTTAAAAGGACTCTCCATATCATCTATCCTGCCTTCATATCGTAATTTCCTTTCTTTGTCAAAAACAAAAACATGCGGAGTAGCAACCGGCCCATAAGCTCTGGAAACCGACTCTGTTTCCCCATCATATAAATAGGGAAAGTTGAATTTTTTTTCTTTTGCCCTTATTTTCATTTCAGCAAATGAATCGCCGAGATCTGAAAAATCCAGTTCGTCCAGGCGAAGACTTTTCGGGTCATTCGGCATGATGGCGACCACGGCCACATGTTTATTTGCATAGTCGGCAGTCATCTGAATGATCCTGTCTTCATAACACTGCGCCGTCGGACAATGATTGCAGGTAAAAATAACTACAAGAACCCGGGCTTTTTCAAAAGATGCCAGGTCATACATCCTGTCATCAACACCAATAAGTTTGAAATCGGGAGCCGCTGCGCCGATTTCCAGTGTATTATGCCCGTCGCCGGAACGGCTAATAAAGGAGGAAAGCAAAAATATAATTCCAGCCAGTAGTGAAAATAATAATGTTTTCATTGGAATATCATGTTTATCGAATCATGGGCAGGTCACAGGAAGCGTCGATGGTCGTTATGCTGCATGAGTTGGCTATTTGCAAATTACAATATCTTTTCAGCCGGGTGTGCTGATGTTTCAACATTTTTGCGCCCTTTTCGAAATAAGATGATTATCTTTTAAATGTCTTTTTATTTTATTTACCCATAAATAACAGCCATGGTTGTCCTGCAGATCGAACACAAGGTTCCCAACTTTGAAGGATGGAAAAAAGCCTTTGAAAACGATCCGGTCGATAGAAAAAAAGCAGGTGTTCGCCGTTACAATATCTTCCGGCTAGCCGATGATCCAAATTATATCGTGATCGATCTCGAATTTGACCTTTTGAAAGATGCTGAGAATATGCACGCTTCCCTGCAAAACCTTTGGAAAAAAGTAGATGGGGAAATTATCTTCGAACCAAAAATCAGAATTCTTAATCTGATAGAATCCAAAGAAATATAAGCCCCAGGATTCGCCCTCAATTCAAACCAGAACACCCATCGTATCAAAACCGGACAGTTGCCCTTTATTTTTACGTCACAAATTATTGTTTTACAGGTTTTTAGATTCGGGGTACTACTTTTGTACTCATTGACCCATCTAAATGTCGAAGTATGCAAAATCTGGATCCCGTCTGGTTACTGATCAGCAGAAAACTAACCGGTGAAGCATCTGAAGCTGAAATAAAGGAATTACAGGCACTAACTCATGAGAATCAGGAGCTGCAAAAATTTCTGGAGATAACAACAGCTATGTGGAGTTCCGGAGTACAGACTAATAAGGCAAAAATCGAACAGGCATATGAACAGCATATGAAACGTATGGAAGGAATTTCCATTCGGCAACAGGAAGCAGAAAAAAAGATTTGGGAAAACAGGTCCCAGCAAAGGCAATCTTTTCACCGCTTTTTCAATTTAGGTGTTTTAGAAAATTACTTCAAAGTCATTTTCAGGAATCTGTATCGCTTTAAAAGCTTCTCGCTAATTAATATTTCGGGTTTGGCCATTGGTATGGCCAGCGCCATCCTCATTTTATTACTCGTGGAGAATGAACTGAGTTACGACCAGTTCCACGAAAAGAAAGACAGAATTTACAGTTTGTATAATCGTGGTATGTTAAACGGTCACATGGAAATATTCGGTACGCCGGGTGCACTCACACCCGTGTTAAAATCAGAATATCCGCAGGTAGAAGAAGTGACCCGACTCAATGGTACAGGTCCGATCGTTCTCTCCGCGAATGATAAACAGATTGAAGGAAAGGGTATGATAGTTGATTCCGGGTTTCTGAAAATTTTCAGCTATCCCCTTTTGCGGGGTAATCCGGAAACAGCCTTAAACACTCCGCGTTCTGTCGTGTTGACCGAATCCTTTGCCAAAAAATTCTTCGCAGACGGCGATGCGATGGGTAAGACCTTCCGTGTGGACAGTAACAGCAACTTTACCGT